>NZ_CP051489.1 GCF_014490785.1 Kosakonia sp. SMBL-WEM22
ATGGATAAGTCTACTGGTGAACTTATTACCCTCACTCCAAATTCTAATAATACGGTTCAGCCAGTCGCGCTAATGCGACTTGGTGTTTTCGTCCCAACACTCAAATCACTGAAAAATAGTAAAAAGAATACGTTATCAAAAACTGATGCGACCGAAGAGCTGACGCGTTTGTCCTTGGCCAAAGCGGAGGGTTTCGACAAAGTCGAGATCACAGGTCCGAGGCTGGATATGGATAATGACTTTAAAACTTGGGTGGGTATTATCCACTCCTTTGCCAAACATAAAGTGATAGGCGATAAGGTTCAGCTATCATTCGTTGAATTCGCCAAACTCTGTGGGATCCCATCGAGCCAGTCCTCACGCAAACTCAGGGAGCGCATCAGCCCCTCACTGAAGCGTATAGCAGGCACGGTAATATCATTCTCCCGCACCACTGAAAAGCATACCAAAGAGTATATAACTCATCTGGTACAATCTGCATTCTATGATACCGAACGTGATATCGTGGTTCTGCAGGCGGATCCGCGGTTATTCGAACTCTATGAATTTGATAAAAAAGTACTTCTTCAGCTTAAGGCTATAAACGCGTTGAAGCGCCGCGAGTCTGCTCAGGCGCTATATACCTTTATAGAGAGTCTGCCAAAAGATCCTGCCCCTATATCGCTGGCACGCTTAAGAGCAAGATTAAGCCTGAAATCACCAGTATTCTCACAAAATCAGACCGTTCGCCGGGCTATGGAGCAGCTCAAAGAGATTGGTTACCTTGATTACACCGAGATGCAGCGCGGACGCAGCGTGCTGTTTAACGTACATTACCGTCGTCCCAAGCTCAAAGCACCTAAAGACGCTAGCGAAGAGAATCCTAAGCTGACTGGCAGTCCTGCAAGCCCTCCCGATCAAGAACTTACCGAAAAACTCCAGCTCCTTGAAAAGCTTGGCATCACCATGGACGACTTGGAAAAACTCTTCCGTAATAAGTAATCGAATAAGCGAGAACAATTAATCACACTTCAATTCTCATCGCCAGTGAGTACCGACGAGGTCAGTGCTTACTACAGCTTATACATATTATTTGGCGAGTACTTTTGCAAACCCTGTCCTTCGGTCAGCCGATCCTGGCTGCTATTTAGTCGCTATAGTTTATGTTTCACTCATCATTAGGTGATAATCCTCACTATAGCTTATGTATCAACATGCCAGAATTAGCTCTGCTCCCTATAGCTTATTTTTCTATGTTTGTAAGTGCTTGCTACCTCGTTGGCTAATGAATTAGTGGCTTACGTTAGGGAAGGGAGTGATATCTATTGAATAACATAAACTATAGCGAGATAGTAACTTGCTATAGTTTATACTTCTCGGCCTGTGGTTCATCTCACTCGCCATAACTTATGACATAAACTGTAGTAAGCACATGCTTGCTACAGTTTATATTTTCATTAAGACAAATGCAGGAAATAAGATGGTAATCATCCAGATGCAAGCAAAATGCCTCCATTTGCATCGGAATGAGCAGCCTATCTTTCGCTGAATTTACTCACTGGTAAGCATTGAGAGAACGCGAGCACGTAGTGATGCTGATGTTGTTCTGCATCGACCTTTGCGCGAGATAAGGGACAAGAGGTGGGCAGCATGGATGAAGGTATTACTTTATTAAACTTGGATAGCGCTAGTATCCTGGCAGACTAATCTCTATGCACCCGTGGTCTGCGCGCTGTTAACCGGAGGCTTGACCCCCTTAATCGATAAGATTCATGAAGATGCCAAAAACATGTCTCGAGAAAGTTTTATCCAGTTCCTGTGGCCAGGGGGGAGGATCAGTCTGCAGCAAACCCAACTCACGCATGCCTTTGTGCTGTTCCGCCTTTCGCTCGCAGTAATCATCGTCGGTATATCCCATCGTTTCGATCACCACAGTATGATGTTTTCCGCCCGACTTGCTGGCTGTAACTATGAAATCCGGCAGAACAAACCCTTTTTCGCCGTTCAGGGTCACTTCAAGATCAAAAAGCGGTTTTTCCAGACTCAGAGCCGGCGCATCAGGTTTTTTTGCAACCCAGCCCGCAACTTCAGCCAAGCTTTCGATGGTAGTGCGCTCAAGTCCGCTGTCGACTGGTACCGGACATCCACGGCGGAATAAGGCATGTGCATATCCTTCGCTGCAGATAACCCTGCCATCCATCCCCCGGCGAAAGGCCAGAATGACCCAGTAGGGGGGGCGCGCACCGTCCTGGGCTTCGCCATTAATACTTACGCCGCGCTCCGGACGAAACTGCAGCTCTCCGCCCGGCCAACAAAACGAGACTTCATCGCGGGTTACCTGATCGGACATAAAAATCTGAAAGAACATCCGCGTTTTGCCTGCTGGCCAGTGAGTGTCTGGACGCTCCAGTTCCTGCATTAGCTTTTCCTTGCCGTTCTCACTCATCGCTGGCGAAAAACGTACAATCTCCGAGAGTCTGCGAGCGTGGATAAATTCGATATTTTCGGCGACAGCCCGAAGTGCATTAATGGATTCCATCACTCCAGTCACAGGGAGGGGGTGTAACGTGGCCAGACGGTTAAGTCCTGCGTCCTCTATCAGCGAAAGCAGCAGGCGCGCAATACGCGAACGTCGAGTCCGGCGAGTACGCTCACCTGCCGGAGCGACCAGACGCCCCGGAGACTTAATCCTGGTTTCGGAGTCGTCAGGCGGCAAAAAACTTCGGTAACTGATACGCTTGCTGCCTGCTGTTTTACGGGTTCCAGAAGATGTAGCATCAGTATCTCCACTGAACGGACGGAACATCGCGCAGTCAGGCGCATGCTCATGGTTAAATCCGGCCAGAAAAAGAGTACCAGTGTCCTGCATCAGGTTAGCGCTGTTCATCGCCGGCGAATCGCCCGGCACACAGTCACACTGCAGCCAGGCTTCCCTTTGGCGCATTTCCAGGAGGATCTTTTCTGCCAGTACGTACTGATCACGCCCGGTAAAAATCCGCCGTCCGGACACGTTCTTTAGGGCGGTTTCTTCGTCCTTGTCCAGCCAGCGGATGAGACCACCCCGAGGTGATTTCTTACGGACAAGTTTCATGGCCATACAGAACAGTTTCCTTTTCTGTGTGAGTAAGTCGCTGATGGGATTGATGTACTGGAGATTAACACATTGAGCTGCTCAGTAAGGAGCGAGCCAGTTGTACATGACCATTATAATTAGTTCATAAATATCTAAATGAGATCTGTATGTTAAAAGAATTCTCAGTTTTCACTGACACTGCAACGCTTTCAGTATTTGACATTGATGCGGTTAAGCACAGAGTTCCTGATTCACCTGACTGGTGGACCATTGAGGAGAATGAGATCCTTGAAGTGAACAAGGGCAACATCGCTTTTCTTGGGTTGGGCGCTGATGGTGACTACATCGTTAAGGTGACGGAATCTGTTGAAGGTGAAGCAGGTACACTGAATCTGCACTTCCCGTCAGGCAACGTTTTTATCGGGGCAGGCGAGGACACGTCCGGAGGCGATCTGGAGCCCGACGGATCTGATGTCATCGAAGGAGAAACCTTGAGCTTTGCGCCTGGCTACTACAGCATGAAATATTCTCGCGCAGGAAATGTAATAGAACTTTGCTTTGAGCCGACCCGGGAAAGATATAATTCTGTAGAAGAGCCTGTCCGGATATAAAAGATGGAGCCTTATGTCCATTGACAGGTCATAGCTCCATCTAAATCGCGCTGACGCAGGGAGCCGTTAACGTATATCAGCCCCTGTTAATGCCCCTGAGTAAGGCGACAGCCTCTTCACCCGGCATTTCAAACCGGACGCGGTGGCGTGCGGCGACATCCAGGGCAAAGACTTTCGTATATACCTCCGTCGAGCTGACGGACTTGTGCCCCATAAGGGTCTGCAGGATCTTGAGGGGGATGCCGGCATACAGCATGTGCATGGCATAACTGTGCCGGAACGTGTGCGGGGTCACCGGCACGGAAAAGGTCACACCGTCTGCCGCTGCGGCCTCAACCGCCTCATTCAGCCAGGTCCTGACTGTCCTGTCGGTGATCTCCCAGATACGTGCCTTTTCCATTCTGCCGGTGCGCTTATTTCTCCGCTCCAGCGGGATCTTCAGCGTGGCCACCATCATCTCCAGCTGGCTGACGTAGTGGCTGTCGGACAGGGGAACAATCCTGTGACTCGTGCTGCCGGCCGGCGCACGGCCTGCCGTCCGGGCTGCCTTTTCCGTGCGCTGTTTCAGTGTGGCCAGCTGAACAAACGGGGAGGGGGACGTCAGGTTAAAATCAGCGCGCGTCAGGGCCAGCGCTTCGTTTATGCGGGCACCGGAATTCCACAATGTTGACAGCAACATCCTGCGGTGCAGATCCGGGACGTAATGAAGCAGGGCACTGACTTCCGGGGCCAGAAGGTACTTTGGCAGTTCCTCCTGAACAAGTGCCATCTGGCGCAGAGCCAGGGCTGCCGGATAGTCTATTGGTACCGGGAGCTGGATTCTCTCTGTGGCAGGCAGGTGTCCGTAAGGGGATGGAAAACTCATGATACCTCTGGTGTTTCGCCATTGTCTTCCGACAGCTTCTGCCGCTTAACCGGCGCAAGATACTGGTTTAATTCATCTAGCATAATCAGTACACGGCGACCCGTCTTACGGGGAAACATCCTCCGCATTTCAGGCGTGAGCTGCTTACGTTCCCATCCGTAAGGGAAAATAATGCTGTATCCTGGTTCTCGGTGCGCATCCCTGTGGTCTGGGCCTGCGACAATACGTGCAACTTCCTGATTCAGGCGTTCTCCGCGCCAGCCCCACGCCGCGAGTCGCTTGCGGATCCGGCCCACCGGAAAACGGTTATCGGAGTTGCGGGGGAACATGATTTTCCCGTCCTCATCCCGTCTGACCACAAACATATCCAGCGACTGCTGAATCAGCACATTCCGCACCGGAAAATGGCTGCGCATTTCTTTCATCATGCTGTGCATTACTCTACTCTGTATTGTTACGACCAGCAGCTGCACTGGTGCCTTAAATTCTGCCTTCTGTTATTTTCGTTCCAGACAAATCCCGCCGGTCACGAGATCGCCGCCCATTCCCATAATGTCATGAAAACCTGCCGGGCCTTCTCCTGGGAGGGCAGTTCAATCATATCCCCCTGCCGCAAATCGAGCTCTTCATCAACCGTTTCGTTGTCTCGCATATGCAACCGCCATCCCGTCTCCGGAGGCGCGTTCTGTATGGCCAGCACGCGTCCTTCCGGAGACAGCAGTTCGCGGAGGATGTAGCAGGTGCCAGTCCGGGTCAAATTCCGCAGGCACATCACGGGGTACTCCTGAACCAGCTGGTCATACACACATTCTGCAGTATGGAAGTAATTCCGGTCCGCCTTACAAAAAACACACATACGCCTTCCTTATTGAAAAATCCCGCCTACCATTTTTCCTGCCTGCCCGAATTCATTCAGACATAACCTGTCAGAAAGAAGCACCCTTTTGCTTGAGCGCTGTCATTCAGATCAACCCATCTCATGAGGACTTCAGCATTATTGCCTGACCTAACCCCTTGCCAGTCGACCATTGACCAGCCGTAACTTTCCGGAGTATGTATCTTTCTGGCAACGATATCTCCGCTTTCATCAAGTACGAGATATTCCCCAACAAAGACTTTTTCATCGTCGGTAGGACGTTTATTTGAAACGAGGGATATTGTTTTTTGACCATCAGCAATGAGGGTATCAATCATTTCCACATAATCCATTCGTTACCCCTTCTTATAGAATAGCCACTCAGGGTAATGATAACGCGCAGCACAATCAGCGGAGCACAATCCTGCGACTGTCACTCGAATGATTTTCACCTTACGCAATCATTACCTAACTGATAATAAGCATAAATATAAACACACAGGTAAATTACCGGATGACCGTTCCGGTGTGATCCGGTTTTCTGCGTATTCACGAATATCCGGAAGTGTACCACGGTCAGGGAACAAGCAAAGCGCCCTTTTATGGTGGTGGGCACCGGGGTCACGATCATGGCCTAAAACACAACATATGGAAGAAATAGCAGCTGATGATATGGCACATGTTGTGTTTCCGGGCCGGCGGGCAGCGGGTGACGATCTGCAGATCCGGAACTCACAGAAACCGGATCTTTGATAAAAATGAAGGAAGTAATGATAGGCTCGGCCATGAAGCCATAAACAGCTGGACAACATACGAACCGTATCCATTTTTAATAACGGTAATAACCGCGCCATCCGTTTCCCCGCGATCTGGATTTTGAGGGAGTGAGAAAACTGGAGATCGTCCGGCTTGTCCTGGTATTTACTCAGTATATGTACTCGTTCAATCCCTTTACATAGGACATGAATTAATGCCACCTTTGTATTTCAGCCACTTTTGGTGATTATATGGCAAAATTACAATAATCAGGAAGATATACTTCACGTTTTTAACGTGACTCACCATAATTAGAGTTATCACGGAGATATATATTCGTGACGACCTAACTATATAAACATCCACGCAAATATAATGTGGTTAAAACCCGAACCAAGGACAATAGAACTAAGTTTTATATAAATATAATACACCTAGAGTGCAACACATCTAAATAATAAAAAGAAGATAAAACAATCAAACTTTCTTTGTGACGTGGTTAACAAATTATAAATTGATATATTTTATTATTTGATATTGTTCAGCCTGGTAGTGGTAACCTCATGAGTAGATTGATATTAATTCAATGGATGGTTGCAGGGTAAAAAGAGAGGAATTGAAATGAAGAATGAAATGCATCAAGAAACCATAATATCTGAAATTGGTTTCTGTTGTTCTGATTTTACAGTTGAATATGCACTGTTGGTCAAGGATAAATGCTATGTTGCCTATTATGATGAAAATCATACTATAACGGTAGCAAGTCGTAATCCTGACGAGAAAACATGGAAGCTAAGCCATCCGGAAGGTGAATGGTTACCAGAAAAAAAACGATTTATGCATCAAACTGAATATGATAGCCACAATTACCTCACACTGGCAATGGACAGTAAAGGACATATTCATCTCTCCGGAAATATGCATAAAGACAAACTGGTCTGGTTCCGCTCAACAAAACCTTATGATATTCATTCTCTTGTTCAGAGGAAAATGACTGGAATAAGGGAGGGGAGTTCCACCTATCCGTTATTTTTCTATGGCAGAAATGGAGAGCTTTTTTTTCGTTATCGCGATGGAGAAAGCGGAAACGGTGATGATATCTACAACTGCTGGAACGAAGATGAAAATAAATGGTTCAGATTACAGGGCAATCCATTATTAAGTGGTGAAGAACTCAGAAATGCATATGCCCGTTTACCCGTCTTTGGTCCGGATAATCAATGGCATATGATCTGGATGTGGAGGGATACACCACACTGCGAAACCTGCCATGATCTTTCCTATGCACGCAGTCCGGATCTGCTCAAATGGTATTCGCACGATGGCTATCGTTTACCCGTGCCGATCACCTTGCAGAAGAGCGATATTGTTGATGGCAGTTCTGTAAAACACGGGCTGATTAATATGAGCCAGAATATTGGTTTCAGTGCCAAAGGTAAGCCGTTAATTACCTGGCATCGTTATGATGAAAAAGGCTTTTCTCAGGCCTGGATTGCCAGACCGGAAGGGAATAAATGGCTGATAAAACAAATCAGTGACTGGGAATTCCGCTGGGAGTTTAGTGGGATGGGTTCCATTCCTCCGGATGTCATTATCTCTGCACCCTATTTAAAAGATAATTATCTCAGTGTTGATTTCAGATTATCCACTGGCGAGAGTGGAAACTGGTTGCTGGATCAAGAAACATTGGATGTCATAAAGACTTTTTCAGGCCCTGTCTCACCTCTTCCTGAACATTTTTATAAACCTTGCGAAGGCCTTGATGCGGAGGCAAAAGTGCAGATCATACCTGAGCTGTATCAATCATCTCCATCTTATTTTTTGCGCTGGGAAGCGTTACCTATTCGAAGGGATATCTCTTCAGGGAAAAATATACGGCCAAGTATGTTAACACTGATAACTACCAAATGTTTCACGGAAGAGAAAGGAGATTAAAATGATTTCGTCAGCGTCAAAAAACGCTTACATGCGGATAAGCTTATGTTTGTTTCTTTTTTATTTTTCATGGTCAACAACGTGGTCATTTCTGGCTATCTGGCTTGGAGATAATGTCGGCTTTACCAGTACACAGATAGGCTACACGCTGTCTGTAAATGCGCTATTTGCGCTCGCAATAAAGCCGGCGTTTGGCTTCATCATGGATAAACTTGGATTAAAAAAATCTTTATTAACCTGCGTGGCTATTGCTTCGGTATTCGCAGCTCCATTTTTTATCTATGTATATCAGTATCTGCTGATGACCAGCATGGTTTTGGGCATGCTCCTCGGAGGGTTGTATCTGGGTACAGCTTATCTTGCTGGTGTACTGGTTTTTGAAACATACGCAGACCGATACAGCCGGGCATTCGGGTTTGAATTCGGACGGGTCAGAATGTGGGGATCTCTTGGCTGGGCAATAGCTTCTATTTTTGCCGGGCAGTTATTTAATATAAATCCTCACTTTAACTTTATCATCACTTCCTGTGGTGCAGTTGCTGTTTTACTCATTCTTTTTACCCTTAAAACACAGGGCGACGGCATTGACTGGCAGGCAGTGAATGCATCAAGAAAAGATCCCGTAAACCGCAAAGATGTCCGGATGCTGTTCCGGCATGCCAGTTTCTGGGTTCTGATGCTGTTTTATGGGGGGATTATCTGGATGATGCAAAGCGCAGAACAACAATTTCCACGTTATTTTGTGACGTTCTTTGCCGACCATCAGACAGGTAATGCCGTCTTGGGGTATATGGGATTTGTGCAGTCAGCATGTGAATTTTTGCTGATGTTCTCGATCCCTTTTCTGGTAAACCGGATAGGAGCCCGCAACGGTCTTCTTCTTGCTGGATTCGTTATTGGGCTCCGTCTTGTGCTGTCTGCCCTCGCAACTCATCCCTGGATGATTATTGTCATTAAACCGCTTTATGGTCTGGAAATGGCACTGTTACTGGTTTCAATTTTTAAATTTCTCGCCGAGCATTTCGATAAGCGTCTGACCGGAACCATTTATATGGTACTCGGATGCTTTAATTACCTCGGAATTACAGCAATAAATCCACTGGCTGGATATTTTTACGACAAGCATGGCTTCGCCTCCACATATATGGCTATGGGCTGCGCGGCGTGGTTAGTTACGCTTGCAGGGGTGAAGTTTTTAGGAAAACAAAAATCTTTATCGACGGAGAAATCAATGCACAATGCGACACAAGACGTTAACGCAATGAAATAAAAAATTATTTTTTAATATTAATGCCTTTCAACAGGACTGGCGTCACAACAAATTACGCTCAAATTTCAGGAGTAAAAATGAAAGCAAACCTGCCTCTCCTTTTTATTATCAGTGCTATTCATCCCATTTCAGCCTTCGCGGCTGGTGCGTGGATTGAAGGTCGTGAAGCTTTTAACACCGCCTCAGAGCAGCATGAATTTGTTCTGCGGGGAGGATATAACTTTGATGGTGGTGCAGGCATTATGCTTACTAATGCCTACAATACCGGTAAACTGGATCAGTTTAAGCACAGCTATAATGAACTCGAAGGATGGTATCCGCTTTTTAAGCCTACCACGGAGCTCACTATTTCACCCGCGCTTATTCTCACAGACAACGCTGATGGTTCAACTGTATCGCCATATGTTGATTTTAACTATAAATTTATTCCTGATTTTAATGTCACGTTAAGATACCGATACAATAATAAAAACTACGACAGCGTGGATCTTAATGGTAATAAAAATAAAGACAGCACACATCAGTTTGTTATGTACTGGAACCTCAAAATTAATGAAGAATGGGCCTATACTTTTGAACCGGATTATTTTATTCATGTTAAAGATTTCCATAGTAAAAACGGGAAAGATCATAACTGGGAGCTTAATAACAAGCTGACTTATACCCTGACACCACGGTGGAAGCCCTACTTAGAGGCATCATGGCTTGATCGATGGAATCAGTACGAACGTGAACAATATCGTTTCAGGGTTGGGATAAGATATTATTTTTAGGTAATTATTTGAGTCAGTAATGTATCCCGTCATAACGATGGGATACGCTATGCTTCATAGCAACATATTCAGAATGCACCGGCTATATCGTGAAGCAGATTGTTGCGGAGTTTCTGAGTGATCGCCACCGGAACTTACTTTTTTCGGATCTGAGTGCAGAAAAGTGAATGAAGGAAAAGTGAATTACTATTCAAGACATGATGTCATATTTATTTCGTGCGTGCTTTTTTATTCATGTTGATGCATTATTTCTATAATCCAGCAGCATTAAGGAAAAAAGCATCATGCTCAGCCAACTGACATTACGGTTTCCGAAAAAACTCATTGAGGGGCTCAAGTCCCGCGCGTCCGCCGAGGACACCTCGGTCAACGCCCTCACCGAACGCCTGCTCGACGGCGCGCTGAAGTCCGCCCCGCCGGACGATGCCTTT
Source organism: Kosakonia sp. SMBL-WEM22 (assembly GCF_014490785.1). NCBI lineage: Bacteria > Pseudomonadati > Pseudomonadota > Gammaproteobacteria > Enterobacterales > Enterobacteriaceae > Kosakonia > Kosakonia sp. SMBL-WEM22. The sequence goes on from NZ_CP051489.1 coordinate 10,550, forward strand.
TTTGCCCTTCAGGCCGATCCGGGCGGCACGCGGGAGACGCTCTACCGGAAGGTGGTTCGCGGTGAAACCTTCGGCCGCCACTCCCTGAAGCCGGCCGAGCTGCGCTGGCTGTTTGTTCAGGCGCATGCGGCCTGTCAGACCGGCAGCGCGTTCATGAGCTGGTCCGCGATGGAGGCCCTGCTGGGCATCACCTTTGACGCTCTGATTTACGCCTCGGAAAACGGCATTCCCGTCGATACTTACTACATCAACCGGGCCTTCGATCTCGCCGGCGTGGACTACCGGGCCGAAACAGACGCCTTTATGGCGGCCATGCCGCACGGGGTGGACGCCACCTGGGCGGAGTTCCTGCTGCGCCCGCTTTCCTCCGGTGCCCTGAACCTGAACGCCTTTCCGGATGAAGCGATCGGGCGCATCTGCACGCCGGCGCGCCTGAAGGCCGCTTTCCCGCTGGTCGTCCGGGCGCAGCGGTCAGACGGGGAAAGCCTGAAAGCCTGGGCCGCGGCCACCGGGCTGGTCACGGACGATCTTATCCTGACGGCGGAGGTGGCCGACGTCACTCTGCGCGCCGAGATTCGCGGAAACCGGCTGCCACAGCTGCCCGGGCAGCCCTGGCAGGCGCCGCAGTTCAGCCTTTTCGTGATCGCCGGCCGGGTGTCGCTGGCGCTGGGCTGGGAAGTGTTCAGCGCGCTGGTCCGCTATATGCAGGCCCGCGCCTGGCAGGGGAGTACGGACAGGTGGAGCGCCCGCGACAGCCTGGTGTCCCTGTACCTGCCACACGCGGAGGGGGGCAGGGCGGTTCTCGGACTGGATGGCACCCATATCGCCATGACGACGGAGGAATACCTGCAGCTGGAAGAAGCGCTCCTCGACGCGGTGGCGGATGCTGGGGCGGCGCCGGTGCTGGATGAGCTGCGCGCCCTGTACGGGGATCTCTGACGTGCGCGCGGGAGAGAGAAGGGCCGGGCAGGATGCGCCGATTTCTGCCGATGACGACGATCGCTACGGGTTCACGGCGGTGGCCGACGGCCTGGCGGAAAGCATTCATGCGCTGGAGGATGACGCCGGAACGGTGATCGGTATTGAGGGCCGCTGGGGCGCGGGTAAAACCAGCCTGCTGAACCTGCTGCTCGCCCGCCTCAGAGCCGCGAGCCCGCCCGGCACGCACGTGATCCACTTTTCACCCTGGCTGAGCGGACCGGGTGGCAACCTTGCCGAGGCGCTGCTGCTGCCGGTGGCCGGCATTCTTCAGCAGGTCGAGTCGCAACGTGAAGAGGCTGACAGACGCCTGAGAAAGCGCATCGCGCGGTGGTGGAAAAAGCAGGGGAAGAGCCGCAACGCCGGCGCCGCCCTGAAGGTGCTGAAGTACGTGCAGCAGACCTCCGGCCACCTGGCGCCGCTGGCGGATCTTGCCGGCAACGTCGTACCGGGGTTTGGGCTGGCGGCAAAGGGCATGGACGCGCTGGCGAAGCTCGACCTCAGCGCGCGTGGTAAAACGGCCGCCGAGCTGCGCGGCGAGATTGAATCGCGGCTTGATGCGCTCGGGCTAACGTTTGTCGTCGTGATTGACGATCTGGACCGGCTGGAGCCCTCGCAGGCGGTGGAGGTGCTGCGCCTGGTGCGCTCGGTGGCGGATTTCACGCGCTTCCGCTACGTCATGTGCTACGACCGCGACGTGCTGGCGCACGCCGTTCATCAGGGGCTGGGCGTGCAGGACGGCCAGCTGTACCTGCAGAAAATCGTGCCGATCTCCTTCAGCCTGCCCCGACCCGAGTCGTTCACGCTGCGCAGACACTTCCGTGACGAAGCCACACAGCTTTATCGCGAGGTGCACGGCGACGCGCCGGATGCTGAAACCCTGTCTGCGCTGGAGCGGGCAACGGATGTCTATGGAGAGGCGCTGGCTACGCCGCGCGAGGTCGGTCAGGCGCTCAGCGCCATTCGCTTCCGCTATGCCGGCATGAAGGACTACGTCTGGTTCCCTGATCTGTGCCTGCTGCAGCTTATCCGCGTCACCAATCCGGCGCTTCACGACTGGGCCGAGCGCTACCTCTCGGAGCGCGCCATCGAGATGTCGGGTGACGCCACACTTGCGGATGAGGAAAAGCAGGAAATCACTGTGGCCCTGGACCACGCGCTGGCGCAGTTTCCCACTCACGCCGCCCGGTCCGGGTGGGAGCTGGGGCGGTGGGTGCCCGGGGTGCAGGGGCGCAGGGAAAAGGGCGTCGCTGCGTTTCAGGATGAAGACAAACACTCAGCCCATGCGGCTACGGCACGCCGGCGCCTGGCCAGTCCGGTGTACTGGCGCTACTACTTTGCCTTCTCGGCTCCCGGCAACGTGCTGTCTGAGGGCTACGTGCAGAATATCCTCCGCCTTGCCTCAGAGGACAAGGAGGCGCTGGCGAAGCAACTGCTGGAAAGCGTCACCGACAACGGCGTGTCGTCCCGCACCTGGTTTGAGCACATCCTTACGCGGCTGACGCCCGCGGTGACGCTTGCCGCAGGCGCGCAGGCGCGCGCTGGGCTGCTGGCTTTCCTGTTCGTTCACGCGGATGAAGTCATGCTCTACTACTACCGGCAGCGCGGCCTCATGTACCGATATCAGTCGATTGGGATTGAGGAACTGGCCACGCAGCTGATCGCACAGGCTCTGGACACCAGTCGTCCGGAAGCGCTAGCCATGCTGCAGGAGCTGCTCGAAGAAAGCGCCGGTTCGACGTGGGCCGCCATCTATTTTCGTGACGTGATGCGGCTGCACCGGGCGGCAGGTAACCGTCCGGGCATGGAAAGCGAAAAGTTCCTTTCCGCCGTTGAGCTGGAAAGGCTGCGTCAGGGAATGGCAGAAAAGATGTCGCCACCGGCGTTGGACCACGACGTGGATAAGCTGGACGAAACGGGCAGCTACCTCTGGGCGTGGCGGGACATTGCCGGCATGGAAACCGTGGACCGTTGGGTGGAAGAAGAGTGCAGCGAGGATGCAGCATTCCTGCTGTTTCTACTGTGTATGCGCTCTCCCGTAACCAGCAGCGACAGGGGGCGTTATTTCCGGCTCGATATCACTACCGCTGAGAAACTGACGGATCAGCCAGGCCTTTACAGGGCGAGGCTTGATGAGATTGTCGCAAAAAATGACCCTGCCCTTTCCGGCCTTCAGAACGACGTGCTGGAGGCTATCAGTAACGGCAGGGACTACTGAACCGACAACAGCAGCTAAGAGGCTTCCCCAAGCAGGTATTCTGGTACCAGAGCTGCGGGCAGCTACGTGCGCTGAGTGGCCGCGGTCATGGACACGATGCCCTGACGCGGCCCCCTCGCGCCACGGCGGCCTGGCGTAAATATTCGGCCAACTGACCGCGCCCTTCCGGATGCGTCACAGATCCGACGCGCTACTCTTCTGTGTTTCCCCTGCGCCCATGTTCAGACCCTATTTGCATCAGCAAAAAACATTTCCCATACGACCGCCATTTTCTCCGCTTGATGAAGATCCGCTTCTGCCAGAAATCGGATCTGAGTGGAAAAGAGAGAAACTAACATAGGCAGGACATATCCATATGTCAGGCATCTGCATATGTTATGCATATACACTTGCAAAGCATCTGCTTATACTAAGCATATGCGCACACCCGACGCATACTACCGTCCGGAAAGGTCCGGACTCAGGGAGAACTCATGAGAACCGTATCCATTTTTAAAAACGGCAACAACCGCGCCATCCGCCTTCCCCGCGATCTAGATTTTGAGGGGGTGAGCGAACTGGAAATCGTCCGGGAAGGGGACAGCATCATCCTCCGTCCCGTCCGGCCGACCTGGAGTTCATTCCTGGAGCTCGAAAAAGCCGATCCGGATTTTATGGCTGAGCGCGAGGACGTTGTCAGCGACGAAGGACGATTTGACCTGTGAACAAAACGTATATGCTGGATACTAATATCTGCTCATTCATCATGCGTGAGCAGCCGGAAGCGGTGCTGAAGCGCCTTGAGCAGACAGTGCTGCGCGGTCACCGCATTGTGGTCTCGGCCATCACTTACTCCGAGATGCGCTTCGGTGCAAACGGCCCGAAGGCCTCTCCCCGCCACGTGGCGCTGGTTGACGCATTCTGCTCCCGCCTTGATGCTGTGCTGCCCTGGGACCGCGCCGCTGTGGACGCCACCACGGAAATCCGGGTTGCGCTGCGCCTCGCCGGCACGCCAATTGGCCCGAACGACACGGCGATTGCCGGGCACGCCATCGCGGCCGGTGCAGTGCTGGTGACGAATAATATGAGGGAGTTTGAGCGGGTGCCGGATCTGATCCTGGAAGACTGGGTTAAATAGACTCAGTCAGATTTGAAGTAATAAAGGTCCGCTTTGTGCCAGATATAGTCATTCACACCCTGAGAGTTACACTTTTAAGTGATTCAGGGTACGCGCTTATTGGTTACGAATATTGTGCCAGAATCATGTGATTTGATGATTGCCGCTTTGCTTTCGAGCCAGTAAGTGCTCCACGTTCGCTAACGAATACTCAGGGCATGCAGAAAAACTGCTGACTATATTCTTTCGAAGAGCGTGGAATGCATACAAATCCCCGATAAAAGGAGTTGGTGATGACTGCGAAAGATCAGTTTGCTGCTCATGTTGGTCTGGACTGGGCGGATAAAAAACACGATGTCTGCGTTCAGTTTAAAAACGGTGATCGCATATTTCATGTGATTGAACATACGCCTGAGGCACTTGATATCTGGCTCAATGAGTTACACCAGAGGGTGAAAGGCAGGATTGCTATTGCCATTGAGCTGAAGAAAGGCCCGGTGGTTTATGCACTCCAGAAGTACCCATTTGTCACTGTTTTTCCAGTACACGCCTTGTCACTGGCCCGCTACCGACAGGCTTTCTGGCCCAGCGGTGCGAAGGATGATCCGCAGGACGTTGAGCTGGCATTAGACCTGATGCTACGTTATCCCCACAAGATAAAAGCCATTGAAGCCGACAATCCGGATATCCGATTACTCCAGCAATTAGTTGAGCAGCGCCGACTGCTGGTCGAAGACAAGCGTCGCTTTGTTAATCGGCTCATCAACACACTTAAGCAGTATTACCCCCAGCCCCTGGAATGGTTCTCTCATCGGGACAGCTCTCTGTTCTGCGAGCTAATCATTCGCTGGCCGAGCCTGCAACGACTCAAACGGGCTCGCAGCGATACTGTCCGTCATTTTATGAACGCTAAAGGTGGTCCTGCTGTTGCATATACCGAACAGCGGGTTGCAAGTATTGCCAGCGCTATTCCCCTGACCACAGATAAAACTGTCATCGAGGCAAATGCATTGATGGCAACAGCACTTGCATCCCAAATCAAACTGACAGGCGACCTAATCAGAACCTACGACGAACGTATTGAATCCTTATTCGATACGCTTCCGGATGCAGAACTGTTCAAATCACTCCCTGGAATGGGACCGTGTATGGGCCCACGGATGCTTGCCGCACTGGGTGATAACCGCGACCGCTTCAATAGCGCAGAAGAAATTCAAAACTACGCTGGCATCGCACCAGTAACCGAGCGAAGTGGTCAAAAATCCTGGGTACACTGGCGTTGGCAGTGCGCAAAGTTCGTCCGACAGACATTCGTGGAATGGACTGCGAAGACGGTTAACTCATCGTACTGGGCCAGACTTTATTACCAGGGCCAGCGAGAAAAAGGGAAATCGCATCAATCAGCTATCCGGGCTCTGGCGTTTAAATGGATAAGGATCATTTACCGTTGTTGGAAGACCAAAACCCGGTACGACGAAGCGAAATACTTGCTGGCACTGGAAGCGCGAAAGTCCCCCTTACTGAAGCCATAAAAAGCTTGTCGAATGTCTCAGGGCGTGAAGCGGACATTTCATTAATCGCATTGCCTGAAGTTTAGTAAGATGCCAAAAGGAAATTCATCATGGAGTTAGCTACAGGTAAAAGTATGGAAGCTCTGATCAAAACGTATATAGAAATCCTTAAAAGTCTTAACGCTCAAGCGTTTGCACTCATGGAGGATAAGTATTCAGGAGTATTTCTTCCTGTTCCCTCTGAAGAGTACTGGCACTCCCCGGTAAAAATCATGCTGGTTGGGCGTGAAACGGCAGGATGGAATACTGGAAATCATAAAAATAAAATTGCTCGGGTTCTGGGCCTGATGCCCAATATTACTGTCGAACATGTAGTTGAAGAAGCGGTAACTCGCTACAAAGAGCATCAGGATAAGTGCACTCCTAATACGAAATCACGAAGCCGTTTTATGCAGTATTATTTCTTGCTGGCGCGAAAACTAGAATTACCCCCTAAAGCAATAGTGTATGCAAATTTATTTGCATGGGATTATGACCGAAAGAGCCCACTGCTCCGCTCTGAAAACGAACTTCAGGAAATAGCGTCTGTTTCATTAAGGCTTCTGGCGACCCAGATAGGGCATTTAAAACCTGATTTTGTAATATTTGCATGTGGTTCACTAACCGACCATTTTATAAAGTGTTTATCAAATAAATATTTGGGCGGTTCTAAGACTCTATCAGTCACTCCTAAAAAAATATGGAAGTTTGAGGCTGGGGATGCGACCTGCTTCAGGATTGCTCATCCCAGAGCAACCTATGGGCATCAGGAGTTCAGGGCAGAGGTGATCGAACAGATTAAACAAGCGGCTGTACGCTTATCCTGTCATCGAAAGCAAAATTGCGAGTCTGAAGGAGCTTAGAGAAATGGAAAGCTGTCAGTCGTCATTTCTAATCGCGATGACATGTTCCCTTTTCTTTAATACACAGCAAAACTAATTATCCATGTGCCGACTCGATTGCTAACTTCCGCTCCTCGCTCACAGCGGAACTTTCACTCAGGTAACTTGTCCGCATTGTGCCAGGAGCGGACATTGCTAAGAACTGAACGTACTAAGCGGTGGGGGAGGTCAGAGCGGCTATGGCAAGTGCTGCATGACACGATAACCCACAATTATCAGCACCTCTCAATGTGGCAATTGTTGAAAAAAGTCCGTCACTTTATGGATACCGTCAGTCTGTTCCCAGGTAGAAAACATGGACTGACAAAAGCGTAGCGGTATTAGGACCACTTATTTAGATTATCCCTTGCGATTCATAAATTATGGTGACGGCTAAATAAGTCACAATTTAACAGGATAATTTTCGAATAACTTCGTTCTGAACTTCTGATGGTAAAGATTCAACCATATTAACTATAGCAGTAACAGTCTGTCTTTCTGTTGTCGTAAGATTGATGCCATCATCATCTCCGGTTGGCAATATAAAAATCTTGGCGTTTATGTGAAGCGTACGATTTGCATGGAAAAAAACTTCTTCCATAACTTCGTGAATTTCAGATAATTGTGCTTTATTTGGTGCCTGGCGGAATCGCTGGAGAACGCGCTCAGTTTTCTTACCATCAAGGTCATCAGCCACAAGATATGAATCAAAATCAATGTCTTTGTAGCCAATATATTTGCTCGGAGCGAAATACCACTTCATATTAACATAGCATGCATACCAACACCGTACAAAACTCAAACGCTCTGTCATTTCATGTTCTGGATACTTTTTAATTTCATCATACCAGTAGACAATGTTACGAACAGCTTCGGAAGGACAATCGATAAGTTCCATAATTTTAGGCTATTAACTCTGTGGGGTGTGCGATCACTCTATACAGAATTATGAATGCCGTCAATGGTTCATAATGTACATAATTTAATTGACTGATCTCTATGTCAATTTTATCATCAACGAGCCAGATGTTTTAAGCTCACGCGGTCGTGTCATGCACACAGACCTGAAAGAGCAGGAAGTTAGAAAGTAGGCATACACGTTTTAGTTCCACGTACATTGAATTACACCTGTTTGTGTAGTCAATTTGAGCAGACCACAAAAGTGGCTACTTCCGCACCTCGCTCATAGCGGACTGACCTGCTACCCGTTGATTAACGCACCACGATGTTAGTAATGTCTTCATAAGCCACATGAGGACATCCCCATGAAGAAGCGTTTTTCCGACGAACAGATCATCAGTATTCTCCGCGAGGCAGAAGCCGGGGTTTCAGCCCGGGAACTCTGCCGTAAGCATGCTATTTCAGACGCTACCTTTTACACCTGGCGCAAGAAGTTTGGTGGCATGGAAGTTCCCGAAGTGAAGCGGCTCAAGTCGCTTGAAGAGGAGAACGCCCGCCTCAAGAAGCTGCTCGCTGAAGCCATGCTGGATAAGGAGGCGCTTCAGGTAGCTCTTGGCCGAAAGTTCTGACGACAGACCAGAAGCGGGAAGCCGTGGAAGTCATGTGTGAGGCCGCAGGTCTGTCGCAACGTCGTGCCTGCAGGCTGGCAGGTTTGTCCCTGTCGACCTGCCGTTACTCGGCTCAGCGTTCGGCTGCTGACGCGCAGCTGTCTCTACGCATCACAGAGCTGGCACTTGAGCGCCGCCGCTTTGGTTACCGGCGCATCTGGCATCTACTGCGTCGGGAAGGCCTTCACGTCAACCACAAGCGGGTATACCGCATCTATCATCTCAACGGCCTGAGTGTAAAACGCAGGCGACGCCGCAAGGGACTGGCGACTGAGCGGCTTCCGCTTCTTCGTCCGGATGCGCCGAACCTGACATGGTCGATGGATTTTGTCATGGATGCACTTGCCAGCGGCCGCAGGATGAAGTGCCTGACCTGCGTGGATGATTTCACGAAGGAGTGTCTGACGATCACCAGGGCATTCGGGATCACAGGCGTTCAGGTGACACGTATTCTGGACAGCATTGCGTTGTTTCGTGGCTATCCTGCAACGATAAGAACCGATCAGGGCCCGGAGTTCACCTGCCGCGCGCTCGATCAATGGGCCTTTGAACATGGTGTTGAGTTGCGCTTAATCCAGCCGGGCAAGCCAACGCAAAACGGATTTATTGAGAGTTTCAATGGCCGCTTTCGGGATGAATGCCTGAATGAGCACTGGTTCAGCGATATTCTACATGCCCGGGCAATAATTAATGACTGGCGGCAGGATTATAACGAGTGTCGACCACATTCATCGCTGAATTACCTCACGCCGGCTGAATTTGCAGCGGGCTGGCGAAACGGGAAATTTGAAGAAAAACCAACTGACATTACTAACTGAAGGTTGTATCTAATCCTAGGGGCAGGTCACCCTTAAGCTAAATATTATCCTTTCATATAAAGCGCTTTCTCAGCGCGGCCAGTAAAAGAAAATCCTCTTTCTTTCATGAATATTTCAGTGCGTTATTAGAGACGTCCTCCATAAAAACAGCCTGCTGTTCTCCGGAATTTATGCCAGCTATCAATACTTGTTTGTACTGGAATCAGAATAATCTGTATATGCAGAATAATGGTGGTTTTCCGGGAAGTTTCTTATTGGTATATTTGCACCGCGCGCGCGTCGTTTGTATATGGCCTTTATTGCCGCTTCGCTACCTGACATTTCCTGATAGGGCTTAACCTCTGCGGAGGCTTCGCCGGCGGTAGCCATATTATGAAATTTCAGCCCTGCAATATGAAATTAACTAAAACTGCAATGAGTTTCTGCTGTGCGGCCGGAAGCGTGAAAGTATGCGTCATTTACTGCTGTGCTGTGATCTACGGGGCATAGCCAGATGGATGTCTCCGGCTCTGGTTTGCAGCGCATATACACATAGGGATGGAAGTTATGCTTAACCGAATCACCGTTCAGCTCCCGGTCGAGGGGCTGCTTTTCTGGAAGCTTACCGGGCGCGAGTCGCTGTCGGAGCCGTTCATGTTCACCCTGGCGCTGCTTGGGACTGACGCGCGTACCGACCGCAGCGCGCTGCTGGGCAAGCCGGTGACGGTGACCATCCCGACTCAGGCCCTGATGACGCCGCGTTACCTCAACGGTAAGGTGACTCGAGTTGCGGTAAGCGCGGTGGAGATGTCGGGTACCCGCTATGCGGCCTACGAGCTGACGGTGGAGCCGGACCTGTGGCCGATGCAGCGTGACCGCAATCTGCGCATCTTCCAGGGGCAGACGGTGCCGCAGATAGTGAAAACGCTGCTGGGCGAGAGCCAGGTGAACGTCGAGGAGCGGCTCTCCGGCAGTTACCGGGTCTGGGAGTACTGCGTGCAGTATCAGGAGAGCAGCCTCGACTTCATGAGTCGCCTGCTGGAGCTGGAGGGCATCACTTATCACTTCCGCCATGAGCAGGACCGCCACACGCTGGTGCTTACCGATGCCCCCGGCCAGTACAAGCCTTTTCCCGGCTACGAGGCTATTCCGTACCACGTGACGCCATCAGGCGGTACAACGGATGAAGAGGGTATCAGCCAGTGGGCGCTGCAGGATAACGTGACTCCGGGCATCTACAGCCTCGACGACTACGACTTCCGCAAGCCGAACGCGTGGCTGTTCCAGGCGCGGCAGAACCCAAAATCGCCACAGCCAGGGAGCATTGACGTCTATGACTGGCCGGGCCGGTTTGTGGAGCACGGTCACGGGGAGTTCTATGCCCGCATCCGCCAGGAGAGATGGCAGGTGGAGCACCGCCAGACGCGGGGCGCAGCGACAGCGCTCGGCATCGCGCCGGGGCACACATTCGTGCTGCACAACGCCCCGTTCTTCGGTGACAACGGGGAATACCTTACCACGGCGGCGCAATATCACTTCGAGGAGAACCGCTACGCGAGCGGGGCGGACAGCAATACGGTGCACGAAACGCATTTTGAGGTGATACCGGCGGACGTGCCGTACCGCCCGGCGCAGAAGACGCCGTGGCCGCGTACGTACGGCCCGCAGACTGCGAAGGTGGTGGGCCCGCAGGGCGAGAGCATCTGGACGGACAAATATGGTCGGGTGAAGGTGAAATTCCACTGGGACCGGCTGTCGAAGGGCGACGACACCAGCTCGAGCTGGGTGCGCGTGTCGAGCGCATGGGCGGGTCAGGGCTTCGGTGGCGTACAGATACCGCGCGTGGGTGACGAAGTGGTTGTGGACTTCATCAACGGCGACCCGGACCGCCCGCTGATAACGGGGCGCGTATACAACGAGGCGAGCATGCCGCCGTGGTCGCTGCCGGCGGCGGCGACGCAGATGGGTTTTTTAAGCCGCTCGAAGGACGGCTCGCCGGACAACGCCAACGCCCTGCGCTTCGAGGATAAAGCCGGTGCCGAGCAGGTGTGGCTACAGGCCGAGCGCAACCTTGATACGAGCATCAAGAAAGACGAGACTCACAGCGTCGGCGGTTCGCAGTTGCTTTCCATCAAGCAGGACTACACCGGCAAAGTGGAAGGAAAACACGAGCACGCGATTCAGATGACCCGCAACGAGCTGGTCGGCGGCCAGTACGACATTAAAGGCCAGGGGATGGTGACTATCTCTTCCGCAACAGGCATCCGTCTGGTGACGGGCGATTCCGTGCTGGAGATGGGCTCGAACGGCCAGGTCAACCTTTACTGTACTAAGTTTGCGATCAATGCCAGCGGTACGGGGCAAATCAACACCGGCGGTACGCTCGATCTGAATCTCAAGGATCCGGACAAAGCGACAAACGTGGCGCCGACACCCGCAGATATTCAGAACGAAGTGGCAAAAACTTTTACCCCTGACGGAGAAGGGCAGGCATGAGCAACGTGAAATATACGCTATCAGAAGGGACGCTGACGCTGCCGGAAGCGGTGCAGGATCGCAGCATGACAATATTGTCACTACCGAAAGCGGGCGCGTCGCTGGTGCTGACCCGTGCATGGGACGTGAAGCCTGGCGACGAAGAGGCGTACCTGAAAAGCCAGGTCGCTAAAATCAAACGCGACATGAAGAAGTTTACCGGCGGAGAGGTGCAGGCCACCCAGGTCGGTGGCCGGCCCGCACAGGAAGTCGCCCTGCGTTTTGAAAACCACGGCGTAACGGTTCATGAACAGCTGGCGACCACGATGCTTGACGATCATCTACTGGTGATGGCCATGAGCCGCACCGCGCCGTTTGATGAAGACGCGCTGGCGTTATGGGAATCCATTAAAGCGGGTCTGGAGTTTATGCCAGGGGAAGGAGCATAAGCGTGTCCCAACCGTTAGCTGCCCGTTATCAGGATCCACTCATCCATAGCTCTCTGCTCGCCGACGTTGTCAGCGGTGTGATCGAAGGGGCCATCTGTCTTGCCGCCTTTACCGCGGGTACGGCAATGATGACGACCGGGCTTGGCACGGTCGCGGGCGTTGCATTGATTGCCGTTGTCTTCACCAGCGGCGTCGCGGAGGAAGCAGGCGATATGGTCGGCCAGGGTGTCGATGCCGTGCTGGATTTCTTCGGCTGGCGTGGACCACCGGATGCCCTTATTACCAGTGGCTCGCACAACGTTCATATCATGGACCTCCCTGCCGCCCGTGCGGCGGGCACGGTCGATCATGATTATCTCAATACACCTATCCCGGAAGAGAGCTTTTCCGATAAAGCGAAAGCGTTTGCCATAAACACGGCCGTTACCATTCTCGAAGTGGCGCAGTTTACGCTGCACCCGGTTGATAATCTGGCGGCGGGAGTAAACGCGATTGCCAGCAGTGGCTGGCAGGGCGTGAAAAATTTTGCGGGCAGCGTCTGGGATAACTTAACCCAGCCGGTCGTGGCGGGGGCCAGCCCTTTTGCTAAAGAAGCGCCGCTGGATACCGTTGAGTGTACCAAAGGCCATACGGTTACTGGCGGTAGCTTCCTGGCGGAAGGCTCGAAAAAGGTGCTGATCAACGGTCAGCCTGCTTGTCGTGACGGCGATCGCAGTACCTGCGAAGCAAAGATAAAAGTTAAAGAGAACACGCGCGTGCGCATCGGCGGCGAGAGCATTGTGGTGCGCGATATCCGCAGCGGTGAAAATTTCTGGGCGCGGCTTATTGGTAACGCCATCGGCAGCCTCGGGCCGGGAATTATTCGCAATCTCAGTAAAGGCCTGCTGAAGACGATTTTCAGCCGCCAGATACTCAAGGCGTTTTGCTGTCAGCTCGCCGGCGATCTCGGAATGGGACTAGCCACGCTCGGGATGATCCAGGCCGGGAAGGTTGGCAGCGAAGCGCGCCACACGCAGCACCCGGTGGATATCGCCAGCGGTGCGAAAATTCTTGCGGGCGAGGAAGACCGCGATTTCACGCTCGAAGATCGTATTCCGCTTATCTGGCAGCGCATCTACAACAGCCGCAATCTCGCGACCGGTATGCTCGGCACCGGCTGGCTGCTGCCGTTCGAGACCCGCTTCTTCCGCCTTGAGGACAATACGTTTATCTGGCGCGATATGTCAGGCCGCGATCTGGGCTTTGGCGAGCTGACCCCCGGCGACGTGGTGGATTATCTCGAAGATGGTATCACGCTCTATTACACCGTGACCGGTACGCTGATGCTCCAGATGGCGAACGGTGAATACCATGTCTATGAGCCGGACCCGACGAACCCCGGCGAATGGCGCCTGTTCCGCATCTACGATCGTCACGAGAACTGTCAGCACTACGCCTGGGACGAGCACGGCAAACTGGTGCGGATTTCCGGTGACAATGAATCGCTGGATGTCGAGCTTGCCTATGAGAAACAGCATGGCCGTCTCGCCAGCGTACATCAGGTTTGCGCAGGCGAGCGCCGCCTGCTGGTCACTTACGGCTATAACGAACACGGCCAGCTAACCGACGTGACCGACGCCGACGGCATCGTCACGCGCCGCTTCGGCTGGGACCGCGCCAGCGACATGATGGGCTGGCACAGCTACTCCACCAACCTCAGCGTGCATTATCAGTGGCAGCCCGCCGCCGATGCGCCCAACTGGCGCGTGTGCAGTTATCAGGTGCTGGATGACCAGGATAACGTGCTGGAGCGCTGGCGCATCGATGCCGACGAGGCGAAACGCTGCGCGACGGTGAGCTGCGACGCGGGCTTCTCAACGCGCCACTGCTGGGATTTCCTCTATCGCATCACCGAGTTCACCGACCGCAACGGCGGCGTGTGGCGCTACGAGTGGGCGGACTACGCCGAACTGCTGAAGGCGGCCACCACGCCGGACGGCAGCCGCTGGGAATACGGCTACGACGAGCACGGCAACCTGACGGAAGTGCGCGACCCGCTCGGCAACAGGACGTTCACCACCTGGCACCCGGTTTTCGCGTTCCCGCTGAAGGAGGTGCTGCCGGACGGCGGCACCTGGCAGTATGAGTACAACGCGCGCGGCGACGTGGTCTCGCTCACTGACCCGAAAGGCGGCGTGACGCGCTTTGAGTGGAACGAGCAGGGCGACCTGGTGAAGCAGACGGACGCGCTGGAGAACACGCACCGTTTCTGGTGGAACGAGCGCGGACAGCTGGTGCGCGACGAGGACTGCTCCGGCAACCAGAGCCACCGGCTGTACGACGCGGCGGGACGGCCGCTGAGCGCGGGCGACGCCGAAGGCAACACCGACCGCTGGACGCTGAGCGCGGCGGGGCGTCTGCAGACCTGGCGACGGGCGGACGGCCGCGAGACGCACTACGAATATGACAGCGCCGGGCTGCTGTGCGGGCAGGACGACGACGGGCTGCGCGAGCGTAAAGTCACGCGCAACGCGCGCGGGCAGGTGGTGAGCGCCGCCGACCCGGCGGGTCATCTCACGCACCTGCGCTACGACCGCCTGGGCCGCCTGACGACGCTGATTAACCCGAACCGCGAGAGCTGGCGGTTTGAGTATGACGCCACGGGCCGGCTGACGGGCCAGCGCGACTACGCGGGCCGCCTGACGGAGTACCGCCACGACGCGCTGGGCCAGGTGACGGAGGTGATTCGCCATCCGCTGCCGGGCAGCCAGGAGGCGCCGCTGGTCACCGCGTTTGAGTATGACGTGCTGGGGCGCCTGACCGCGCGGGAAACCGCCGACCACCGCACCGAGTACCGTCACGACACGCTGTCGCTGGAAATTCGCCGCGCCACCCGCGCCGAATGGCGCACCGCGCTGCTGGAAGAGCGCGAACCGCAGTGGGACGCCGTACTGGTCTTCACCCGCAATGCCGCGGGCGAGCTGGTGAGCGAGGAGAACCACGGCGGGACGTTTGAGTACGAGTACGACGCGCTCGGCAACCTCAGCAGCACGCGTTTCCCGGACGGACGCGAGCTGGCGGCGCTGCGCTACGGCACCGGGCACCTGCTGGAGATGCAGCTGCGCCACGGCGGAGCGACGCACACGCTGGCGGCCTATGGCCGAGACCGCCTGCACCGGGAAATCTCCCGCAGCCAGGGCGTGCTCTCGCAGGAGACCCGTTACGACACCGCGGGGCGCATCACCCAGCGTACGGTGCTGGACGCCCGCCGGGAGCTGGTGTTCGAGCGCCGCTACCGCTGGGACCGCACCGACCAGATAGTTCAGCAGATACACACCGATACCACGCCGACAACGCCGGGTGAAAAATACAGCCAGTACCTGTGGGGCTACGACGCGGCGGGCCAGGTCACAAAGGTCGTCGAACCGCAGAAGGAAGAACGCTTCTTCTGGGACGCCGCAGGCAACCGTACCGAAGAACACCGTAACCCGGTGTGGCACAACCTGCTGCTGCGCCTCGGCGGGCTGAAGCTCGATTACGACGGGTTCGGGCGGCTCACGCGCCGTCAGGATAAAAGCGGCGTGGTGCAGCATTTCATGTATGACGATGAGCAGCGGGTAAAAGAGATTCGCTTTGAGGGGAACAGCGAGTTCAGCAAAGTGGAATACCGCTATGACCCGCTGGGCCGCAGGACGCATAAGGTGCTCTGGCGCTACGGTGATAAAGACCCGGAAACCATCCGCTTCGACTGGCAGGGGTTACAGCTGGCAGGTGAACAGAGCGACCGTGAGCCGGACCACTACGTCCAGTACGTTTACACCGAAGGCAGCTACGAGCCGCTGGCCCGCATCGACAGCGTCTTCGACGACTGCGGGATTTACTGGTACCACACCGAACTGAACGGCCTGCCGGAGCGGGTAACGGACGCTGACGGCCAGACCGTCTGGCGCGGGCAGTTCAGCACCTGGGGCAAAACGGAGCTCGAACTCAGCGTACCGCAGTGGCAGGTGCCGCAGAACCTGCGCTTCCAGGGGCAATATCTCGACCGCGAGAGCGGGCTGCACTACAACCTGTTCCGCTACTACGACCCGGTCGCCGGTCGTTACACCCAGATGGACCCGATTGGGTTAGCGGGCGGGCTGAATACCTACAGCTATGTGGGTGATCCTCTTACGGAGATAGATCCTTTTGGACTTGCGCCATGTCCAGTTAGAGAAGTCAATGGAGTTAAAATATATGGCAAAGGGCAAGTCGATAAAACGCCTGGCCATGATCAATTCTCAGAAGTTATTGCAAATAAACTTGCTATGAGTGGTAAGTTTAAAGAGATTTATTTGAACAGGTCTTATAGCTTTGCGCATGGACCTGGTGTTTCCGGAAGAAGACCTGACATTATGGCCGTTGATATAAACGGAAAAACACACTCGATAGAACTTGCATCAAAAACAGATATGGGCAAAAAGTTACCGACATTAACTACTCGGAACCAGACGGCAATGAGTAACCTCCCTCCTTCACAACAGGGCGAAATAATTCTGTTTAAACACCATTATGATGCTTACCATATTAAGTCTGTATTAGATGATTTGATTGAAAGTATATAGGAGTTAGCATGACTTTCGGTTTCGCTATTTATGGTACACAAGAGATTACACCTTCCAGTGCGCTTAATGAAGGTATTCGTTTTTTTGAAACTATAAAATCTGATATAAATGCACAAGGTTACTATGCGTTTCGAAGAGATCGAAGCCAAGAGGATATTGATTTTATAGAGAAAAGTCTGGATGAACTCAAATATGCGCTAGATAAAGGTGAAGCTAAAGATTTCCGGATTTATCATGAAGGTCTTAAGGGTACCCCCTGGGAAGCGGCTTTCGGATATTCAACAAAAACATTCGGAGGCTTTTTCCATATAAATATTCAATACAATGGTGATAGTCTTGAAGATTTATTTTTATTTTTAGAAAGGTTTTTTGAAAATAATGCTGCGTCTTATGCAATAGGCTATAAATGTGCCGATGTATATGATGCCTATCATTATGCAATTGGAGAGAATATGGTCAAGCTTTTTCCATGGGAAAATGCAATGGCCTTTAATAAAGAAGTTGATGGTCGATTTCAGGGGCAGGCAAGGTTTAATTCAACAAAATTACGGTTAGTATACCCCGTCAATGTCATTAATCCCTCTCATTTAGATATTATGATTGGCGAATCAACATTGTGCGAAGCCATACAAAAAAATGAATGGGGTATACTAAAAAAAATTAACAGTGTAAATGAGAAATGGTTTTGGATTGTTCAGGACAATCAATTGGAAAGTATAAACAATGAACTCGGGATGCATGGGGTTTTAATTTCTTGGAAAAAATGTAGTCCCAGAAGAGGTAGCAACAGGTTGCCGTAAGATTCATAATATATATTGGAATACATGAGTTATTCTTATCTTTAAGGCGGGGAGACCATTGCTGCACGGCCATGAATCGAGGAAAAGTGTGACAGCCTGCAGGGAGGCAGTAAGACCCGGAGACGCGGTCATCGGCAGGACGCTGGTTTTATTGATGTCCGCACCTTCAAGAATGGTCATCAGTATCCGTCCAAGTGCAGGTACAGGCTTCAGTTTTATCCGGCGACGTCTGCCCTCTTCAGCCCCCCCGCTGCCCACCTGACCGGGCGTGGTTTTACGGGTGAACAGATCGTCCGGCCCTGCAGGAACCAGGGGCGCTATGCGACCGTTCCTGCCGTCATCGCCACCGGCGTGTTTACCCGGCTTTTTAACATGGTACAGAGGGCATCCCTTATCATGCCGTGCCGACGTTTTAAGATGCCGGATGAAGGTCTTTTCAACCTTGCTGTTATACGGCCGTAAATCACCGGTAATGCAGTCACAGGCGATCAGCAGTTCACGCTTGTCCATTTCCAGCAAAATGTCAGCCGCTATTTTTTTTTCCTTCGCGGTACTCTGCTTACCCCCGCCGAACACATTTATGACAGCGCTGCGTTCATCGGTAGTGAGCGTTCGTACATGAAGCCCCCTGGGGGCATTTTTGCGGACCATCTCCATATCTGGCTCCGTGAGGTATCAGATTTGAATACAAGTGTAATACATAAGTAATCTTTTCATTTTTACTGACCGCTGGCCTGCCCTGTACGATGAGTCATGACAGCGCGTTCTAGTGCATACATACGTATGTCTCTGGTATTCATATTGTAATACATAAGAAATACAAAATCATTGGCAGCAAGCTTCATTGCTGTTCTGAGCGAACGGCTTCAAAGAGAATACTTATGAAATACAATGGTAATTCATTTGTAATTCATTTTCCGTTTGGAGTTTTCTGTCATTCGTATGGTTCTGGGGCAAAATGATTAGTCATCATCCCACGCGTCCCGGTGCCCTTCACAAAAATTACATCCGCCATAAGCGCTGAATTCACTCACCTCACTGCTGTAATAGCTGCAGTGTCCGCACTGCTCAAGCGCATCAAAATATGTCAGGCACGCGGTACAAAGATAACCCTCTCCGAATTCACAGACAGTATCATAACCGTCGCATTCGCAGCATCCGGCCGGCACTGGCGCATGGGCTCTCTCGTCAATTCTGTAGGAGGAAGTGTCCAGCATCCTGTAGCGTGTCTCTGCATGTCCGCAGTGCGAACACTTAAAATTGTCATCCCCGTCGTCGGATAGCAGAAGCGCAGGTGCATCGCAGCGTGGACAGTGAAATTGCAGCTTGCTCCCGCCTAACATTGTGCAGACCAGACAATGGAATGAAAGCAACCGTTGATTGTCATGCTCTGCAACCTGTTCCTGGATAACCGCTTTCTGCCCGCAGACATGACATTTACTTATATGGTGACCGGTCGACTTGTATGTCTTGATATCTTCTTTAATCTGCTCAAATTTTTCGGCAGCATAGAAATTATTCTGTGTCAGGAGACGGGTCTCATCTCTGGCCAGAAGATTTCCCAGCGCACCCTCGAACAGATCTCTCCAGTCATCCCGCATCAGTCTGTTGAGTGCAAACCAGGCGTTGGCCTGCTCAGAAAGAAGCCTGTTAATCTCTTCCTGGGTATAGGCATCATGATAAAAATGCACCACGCGGTTACGGTGCTTGCGAACGGCATTGAAGGCTGTAAGGGTTGTCTGGGGAACCGGTTTTTCCAGTACGTCCCTCAGCTTCTCACAGGACTCCTTAAAGGTGATCGACTGAAACTCTCCGGACACATAGTCATTCCGCCGGGTATTCCTTCCGCTGCAGACGAGCGTCCAGTGCTCCTGTGCCAGAGGCACTTTCAGCATAATTTCCACTGCCGTCCAGAAACTGACGACAGAGAATTTAGGCGCAGTTTTTAACTCCCTTATGGCCTTATCAAGAAAAGCCATGCCATTGTTTATCAGCGCCACGACTTCAGGAGACAGTTCCGGCGCGGGGTGATCTTTCCTGTTGTCTTCTTTCATACCGTCATCCATTCCTCATGCCAGTAGTCCGACCGGGAGTAGCAGCTTCAGACAGTTCCCGGGAAAAAGGCTGTAACTGAAATTCATAAGCAATACATTTGAATTCAAAAAAACTACATAAGAAATACATATGTAATTCTTTTTTATTCATTTTCACCGGCTTCATCAGGCAGTTTAAGGCTGTCCAGGATCTGACCGTCAACTGAGACGATTAAGTGACGCACGGCACTGTCAAGTCTGATAACTTCCGGATGACCAACCGCTACCGGTTTACCACTCGTCTGTCTGCCGTTGCGGTGAACAATATCGTGACGCACCCCAACAGCATGGTTCAGGAAAGCGCGCTCCTCAGACGGGAAGGTAACCAGCAGCACATCCCTGAAGAGCCCTCTTGCCATTTCCAGATTATGGAAAGAGAGGGAATCAATCGTGTCAGCAATCGTTCTGTCGATCTTATCCAGCGTAATGAACAGCCGGGACATGTCCAGCTTCATGTCATTCTGAAAGGGTTTATAGCGTTCCACAAACCTGCGTCTGATGGCCTCTTCCTGAACAGAGCGCTTCATGATGTCTGCGAGATACGCTTCCAGGGCAGTGATGATGCCCGAGTAACACATTCGCTGTAATACCTCATTACCGGGCGCGCTGTCAGAGAGCCTGCTGAAGTCTTCAAGCGAGGCCAGAACGCTGCGGCAGGGGAGGCTGGCCTTCGCACTGATTTCCTCAAGGTCGTGAAAATCATCAACATACCCGTTCTGAACCAGCTCGGTGATGTCCAGGGTACACGTCGTGTCGTCACTGAACAGACTCAGGACAGCCAGGTCATAAAAGCACGCATCACTGCAGGGAAAGTTGAAATCGCCTTCTGTACAGTAGGGTGACGCGAAAAAAGGAAAACTTATCATCACAGTGAGAAGGGGCGTGCCGGTTTCGCGCCAGTTACTCTCCCACGTTCCGCCGGCAGGCCAGGCTTTTGCGGTGGGAAGCAACGCCAGCCAGTCACGGAGTGTGGTACCGGTAATAGCGCCCAGCGTTTTCTCCAGGAACGGGATGATGTCATCGTAATATGCAGCGGTGCCTCGCTGTGATACAGCCTCATCCAGCTGAGACTGGAGGCTGGCGACTGCCCCGGCAAGCTGCTCAGTGAAGTGGGCGTCAAGTGTGGCCATGTCATAGCCCTGCAGCGCCATACGCCGTCGGATCTGTCCGGCCGTGGCACGGTAACCAATGAATGACCCTTCAGGGAATTTCTGCCCGCTGCCGTCCTGCTTTATCTCCCTGACACGGTCACCGGGCAGAAAAAACCAGATGCCGTAGCTGTTCTGCACCTCTTGCAGGGAAAACCCCCGACTTCAACACCGGACCAGGTGGACATAAACACTCCTTAACCATCATCAAAGGAAGAAGGCCGGTTACGCAGCAGCGCGACGGCCGCGGATGCGTCCAGTGTAAACCGGACCTGCTGACCGGCGGCCACGTCCAGCGCAAAGATCCGCAAATAAACCTCTGTCGACTCAGATTTTTCATGCCCGAGCAGCCCCTGCAGGATTTTCGGATGCACATGGCCATAGAGAAGGTGCATGGCAAAACTGTGCCGGAAACTGTGCGGTGAGATTTCCGTGCTGAAGAACACTCCGTCACGGCCGGCAACATCGACCGCGCGGTTCAGCCAGTTGCGCACGGTCCGGTCAGTGACCGCCCACACCGGCATCGCCCGGCGTTCACCGGTAATGGGGTCATCCTCAAAACGCTCTTTCGTGCTGGCGAACAGCCGGCGCATCTCGTCCACGTAAACCGGATCGGAGAGCGGCACCACCCGGTTGGCACTTTTGCCTTTCCTGGGACGGCCGCCGCCGGCGCGCCGCTGCTTGGCTGTACGGATCACCACATGGGGTATTTCGTCGTTGAGATGAAAATCCCGGCGGCGCAGCGCGAGCACTTCATTGATGCGGCCCCCGGTGTTCCACAGGGTGTTGATCAGGGCGTGCTGGCTCCAGTCGGGAAGGTAATGCAGCAGGGCCGCAATTTCCGGTGCCAGCAGGTAGCGGGGCAGGTCAGTGTAGTGCCGCGCCATTTCGCGCAGCGCCAGTGCCCGGCCGTAATCGAACGGGGCAGGTAAGTGATCACCCGCATGTGCAGGGTGAGCGGGATGCACAGTCAGCTGATTCATTAACCCTCACAACAGGGAGATGACGCTGCGTGAAATCTGGCAGGGAATCCCCCTGCCGGCGCTGTATTTTTCACGTAGCGCAATCTGGTTACGGTATGGCGCTATTTTCACCACTCCGGCGTCAGGCCGCTACTGAAAAAACCCGCAGAGCGGTGCGCGCTGATTTTCCGGTTTCTGGAAATATACCATAAAACGGAAATAAGTTTTTCAACGAGATGATCGTAAAAGGATCCGGAAAGGATCCTTTTTGCCTGGATAAGGGACTGCGGAGGCAGGGGAGGCACAACATATCGTGGCAGCGCGCGAAAATCCGCACAGGCGTACCGGTTGCCGGAAATAGCGGAAAACGGAAAGCGGAAGAAAGACGACCAGAGAAGATGCGGTCGTATTCACAGGTGTGGACATGTCGGACATTTTTTCGTTTTGTCATAACGGGGCCGTGTCGTATGGTGAGTGCATAACCCACTGACCTGTGAGCGAATGCAGCAGGTATGAACCTAATCCTCTGAAAATGGTATAAAAAATGGCTATACACAAGCTTTCGAAAACGTTTTACGACTGTCTGCAAATTGAATGGCCTTGCCCGAACTGCGGACAACTGACGCTGCAGATAAAAAAAGAAACGCTGCATCAGGCGCAATCGTATGAATCCCAACAATTATGGAAGGAAGAATGGTCTGAACCCGATATATTATCAGGTGTGTTTAGCTGTATGGCGGAATGCTACCGCCCACAATGCGGAGAAGTGGTGATCTGCTCAGGGACAAGTGGCAATGAAGAAGACTGGGATGAAGAGGGCCGACAATATTATCGTGTATATACGCCGGTGAACTTCGTTCCTCCACTTAACCCTTTCATAATTAATCAAAAATGTCCCCTTGAAATTTCAAAGCCGCTTGTTGCATCCTTTGATGTTTATCTGGCTCAGCCCGGCTCTGCAGCTAACCTTATTCGGATCACTGTCGAACGTCTGCTGACTGCCATCGGGGTTCCCGAGCTGAATGAAAAAGGCAAACGGATTGTGCTACATGATCGACTAGAAAAGCACCTGCCCGGCAACTATGCAGATTATGCCGGACCGTTAATGGCCATCAAGTTTCTTGGAAATGCCGGCAGTCATACCTATGACGAAGTTAAGATCAGTGATATCGAGGATGCATTTGAGATAATGGAATATGTCGTGAGTGATATTTTCTCAGAACGTAAAGAATCCATTGAAGTACTGACCAGAAGGCTAAATGACAGGTTCGGAAAGAAAGAATGAGACATTTGAAGGTGGTCGAGGTAGTGAGAAATATAGATTAAATAAGAAATAGTACAGGTACACTGAAAGAGTAAATATACAGAACTGATTATGGTTATATTCAGAACCTGTGTATACCGTTCCCGTTAATGTGAAGAGAGAGTATTCAGTAGATACAGATAGAAAAAGAAGAAAGAGGAACAAACTCAATCCAGCCTCATTTAGTACATGTTAATCACATTAGTCAACACCACAAACTAAAATATAAGTTTATTTTTGGTTAAAAATCGAGCAATCAAACCAAAAAAGGTATTGACTTCTTGATTTTAATTTCTGGAAGAAGTACTATGTATTTATTCTGAAGGACTGATAGAAACAGTCCAGGGTCAACAGACCAGGGCAACCCAGAATAATAATAATAACGTCAGGTGTCCTGTTGCTGTTGACTGAAATAGTCAACACAAGCCCCGGCGTTCGTCCGGGGCTTTTTTTTGCCCTTAACTGGCATCGCGCGATTTAATATTCCAGTATGAGCGGAAGGATTAGTGCGTCCAAAACAGGAATCTCATTTATGAGATAAGGAGCTTTAAATGAAGTAGATATTGATAGCAACATTATACCGGCGGTAATCGCCATTTCTTTAAAAACATCAAAAAAGGTTTCTCTAATGAAAACTTTGTATGTACGAAAAAATAAAGTCTTTAAAATAAACTTAATAGGAGAAGTATATGAATATTACAATAAACGTGAATACCCACCACTACCATGCGCCGGTTACGGTGGAGAACAGTCCTTCTGGCTTCCCCCATAACAGCCATGAACCTGAGCATGGTTCTGGCGGAAGTAAACCAGGCAAATCTGGCGGGAAAAAAGACTTCATTGTCGACGTTTTTGCCGGGGCTATCTTCGCGACCATCCAGAGTTTCTGGAATACACCAATGGTGGCCTGGGTTGTTCAGGTATTACACTGGGCTGGTTTACCAGAGGACCCGGCAGGTCTGGCAACAGGAATCGCCACATTCGCGATTGCTGCTTTTGTATGTACCTTACCTGCCGGCTGGCGTTGGTTAATGCGTAAGTTTTATTGCTGAAGATATGGTAAGGGTATTGTGGAGATACCCTGCCAACTATAATAGGGGGAGACTGATTAAAGATCAACCCCTGTTATTACAAAAGAAATACTGATGTATTTCAAAAGTAATACATCAGATGTTTTCTTTTATTGCTTTTAATACCTTTTCAGGTCCTGCACTTTGCGCGAGGTACAAGCCTGCACGCAAGAGCGTGGAAACGGTAATGTTTTTATGAGTAAGCGCCTGGATTTGTTCAACCAGCTCCTGCGCCAGCATTTTCTCAGCCGGAGTCATTCTTACCGTCTTCGGGCTTTCACCTGTTGTGTTCTTCTTTTTTGTGCTGATGTTAGTCAGGCGGCCGTTACTGCCGGGAGATGAACGGTCAGGCTTTACCATTGCAGGGCGATTAAGTTCTTTACTCATTTAGGCCACCTCTTTTTCAAACAGCGCTTCTATCTCACGCGCAAGCTTACGATAATCATTCAGCGCCATAGCGCTTTTCTGGTAGTAATAAAGCGGAACGCAGGATACCTGTGACTGTACAATCGCCTGGTCAGTTCTGATGCGTGTTTCAAGCATTCTTGGGGCAATACGGGGGTGTTCAGTCAGTGATCTATCAATGAAACTGTTAATTTTCTTGTTGGCAGCATTATAGTTATTACGGAATACGCTGAACTGAGCGTAATCCTGCTCAGATATTTCATCCATATAGTCGAGCATGATTTCAAGACCACTCAGCGAGAAACTTCCCCCGTCAACTGGAACGAGTACATGGTCTGCAATATAGATCGCATTGCCGGTTGCGATGTTCAGGCCAGGGGCGCAGTCAATAATGATGTAGTCATATTCATTACGCACTTTCTGCAGATGTCTGGAGAGAATTTTTTCGCGGTGGCTGCGAGTCAGTGACTGCTCAATAATTTTCTCAAATGACGGATCTGATGGTATCAGGTCAAGATTCGGTATTTCTGTATCGCCTGCAACTGCAGGGATAATGACGCTACTGATATCTAAACGGGGATCGTTGTACAAATCGCATATGGTTGGTCCAAACAGAGAATAATACTTTTTCCCGTTCGCCAGCACCTCAGTCGAGTTGGCCTGTTGGTCTGAATCAATCGCAAGTACGCGTTTACCGGAAAGTGCCAGTGTCACGGCCAGATTGGTGGCGGTGCTCGTTTTTCCTGGTCCGCCCTTATTATTCATAATCGCTATGATTTTGGTGGAGCGGGGTGGAGTTTGTAAGCCCATCAACTGTTCCTCTGTGAAGAAAGAAAAGAGTACGCCTGTCATTCAATAGCACTACTATAGCGATACAAATGTAATACACAAGTATTTCATAAACATTTGCCAGATAATTGTATTTGGGGTCAGTTTAGAATATAGAATTATTGTACGGTAAGCCTGTTCAGAAACAGGCTTACCTCTCGCAATAGGGGGCACCCTTATGCGATAACCATTTTTGTTAAAAATACCGCATCGAATAATTTATGAGGGAAACGATATGGCAAGGAGGCAGATTCTTTCTCTGTCGGAAAGAGAATCACTACTGGCATTGCCAGCTGATGAGATACGCTGACCCGAATGGCCTGTTTCAGTGAGCATGATGTGGCACTTATCAGTGCTCACCGTAAACCTGGCAGCCGTTGTGGTTTTGCCGCCCTTCTTTGTTACCTGAAAAATGTCGGCTTTGCCCCGGATAAAAAACCCCACCTTCTGATGAGTTGCTGAAGCATATCGCCAGCAGTCTAAAGCTTACCGGGGATCTCTGGCCTGCTTACCTTTCCGGCTGGGATACGACCCGGCGTGAGCATTTGACCGAACTGTACCGCTATCTTGGCGTAAAGGCGTTCACCGGTAAAATACAGCAGGAGTGTATTACGCACTTGTTGTCGATGCCGACGCGCACCGATAAAGATCTATTTTTAAATACAGGGCGAAAAGGCAGCTACGAAGAAGTCTCCCGTAGTTGCCTCTTTAGCATAAGATCATTGTGTGGAAAATATATTCTAATTAGATTATTTTAATTTTTGGAAGCACCTCATCCATTACTTTTACTCTTCCTTTTTCATTGATATGATAATGGTGCCAATTAGCTGATTTAGCCATGGCATCATCTCGTATCCCTTTCGATATGGCAAGCAAATCTGTATTCATCCATGAGAATATCCCTTCATCAACGAATTCATTTGATATTAATTCATAGTAACTATTCTTTTTAACGGCAACGTAAAGAGGGTATTTTCTTTCTATATTTTCTGCCAAGCTATCAAAAGATATTATTGAAAAATCATCTCTTTGCTGATTTCTAATTAATGAAGTCTTAAGGGCATTCCCCTCATATTCCGATCTGCGTCCATGAACCAATACGTATTTGAAATAGAAAGGATTTCTGGCCATATGAGCTGGCTCAATAAACCCTTGCAATGTATTGTTTTTAAAGTGACTTTTATTGGATTCTTCATCAATCCATGCTCTCCATGTGTTTATTTGCTGCAGCGCAGCATTAAAATCCGCATGGAATTCTGTAGATTTTTCCTTGAAATATTTTGAGGATGGCTTTTCTATTTCAACAAAAATCACATTCCAATTATCTGAGCTTTTTGCAAGATATACGAAATCTGGTTTATAATCACTAGATAATGGTAACTTTCTAAAAACGGTACAAAAATGAATCCCATGATTTTGCTCAAACTCTCTTGGGATAAACATAGTATTATTTTCTAAGTAATTTTGATATACTTGTTCTACTTGATTGCTATCAAGTAACTGCAAATATTCATTTCTTTTCTGCTCCGCTTCTTGACCATTCATGTACATAGCAGTTCCATCTTAAATTAGTTGGAGTCATATTTTGAGGAACCGAATTTTAGCGGCTAAAAAATTCTATCATGCCACGAATCGGTTCGGGGTTCTGTAACAGAAGGATTCCCTTTCTATATCATACCATTGATTCAGTTTTATTTTACCAAAAATGCTGTGTACAAAAAGATATGCACAAATGACTACGGTAAAAAAGGTCAGCGACTGTTGCACTAAGCTTTGACGCAGATTATGACCTGCTCCCCGTTGATTAATACACCGCGATGTTAGTAATGTCTTCATAAGCCACATGAGGACATCCCTATGAAGAAGCGCTTTTCCGACGAACAGATCATCAGCATCCTCCGCGAGGCTGAAAGCGGCGTTTCTGCCCAAGAGCTCTGCCACAAGCACGCCATTTCCGACGTCGCCTTTTAAACCTGGCGTAAAAAGTATGGCGGTATTGAGGTGTCCGAAGTTAAGCGCCTGAAGTCCCTTGAGGAAGAGAACGCCAGACTCAAGAAGCTGCCTGCCGAAGCCATGCTGGATAAGGAGGCACTTCAGGTGGCTCTGGGGCGAAAGTACTGACGACAGACCAGAAGCGGGAATCTGGGTATTCAGTTTCATACTCATGATGGTTTCTCCGTCAGTTTAAATTTCGTCTTCGTATCGCCTGACGGTTCGTTTTTTCGGAGTTGTTCTGTTTAGCTCGCGCACAGCGTTCATATATCATTGCAGAACAGGTCGTGACGGATAACAATTACTGTAAGTTGATTCGAAAGAGAAAGGAATCCAGGAGAAAATGTCAGAAGGCATTATCCTGACTAATCGCCCTTTAAACTGTGACGGTGAAATTATTTTGACTTAATTTAAAATTAAAAAGCCCGCATTTGCGGGCTAGTAATTTGATTAAATGGATTAGATTAGATCAAGAATGCTTTAATAATTCTCTTCTAGCCAATTCAGCCAGAAAGCCGCTTCTACTTGTGTAATCACCATTACTACTGACATATGTATCAATTCTACTTAATAAATTCTGAGGTAACGTAATATTTAATTTTACGGCTTTACCTTGATATTTAGAAGTATCTATATCAACGAGCCCCCAGATGCCGCCACGACAATCTTCATCATCTTTATAATCATTTATTGTACCAGCGTCAGGCACTTCTCTGCCTTTTTCACTCTGATACTCCAGATACGCATCGATGGCTGCATGAGCATCGGCGATTGCTTCGTCGATGTTATCGCCAGCAAAGTAGCAACCTGCAATGTCTGGTACAAAACCAGAGAACGTGCCGCTTTCTGCCTGATGTAAGTAAACTGGATATTTCATAGCCTTTCCTCTTTTAAAAAGCGGCGTGCGATTACACGCCCCCCTTACTATTTTTCGCCCAACTGCTTCAGTATCTTGTGTAATGTGCCTACAGCCAGATCCTTGGTCGGATGGGGTACCACTTTTGGATTTAACTCACCATCTTTTTCAAAGATATGATGAGAACCTTTAGTGCGGACATGAACCCAACCCGCCTGTGTCAATTTCTTTATTAGTTCACCACTACTCATTCATCACTATGCCTCCACGTAATCAAATCGTGGGTATTATAACCACCACAATTTGATGTGTCAAATTTATAGTAGGTATAGTGGTTATTATTAGAAGGGGAGGGTCAAAAGCTATGTATTTTAACAAGTTATAGAAAAAAGCTGGCCTAAGCCAGCTTTTTGAGCGCCAGTGTAATCATAAAAAATGCGGTACAACCATCAGTGCCAGCAAGATCAGACACAGAATGACTGTCAGCACTTGAGTTGTGAGAAGCGCATTTATGAAGGCCGTTAGCACTTCAGTCATAGCTCAACTCCAAACAAACGATATGGAGTACCGGCTCACGTTGACGTTGACGTCAAATTACCCAGAAGGTAACATTGACTTGTTATTGAGATAACGAATTACGTGAACAATGGTACGTTTTTCGGGCTAAGGCAGCGACTGCGAATCGTTGAACGAAGCAAAAAAAGAGAACCTTCGGGTTCTTTTTTTGCACCTTTCCTTAGCACGCAGCAGGTATCTTTTCTGACATGACATATTGAATCTGCGAAATCCAGTAATGCCATCTGTCTTCTTAAATCCTGCTGTTAGTCGATTTTACCATAACTGACATAGTGAAGTGGCTGTGTCAGTTGTAAAAGTTATGTATAACAATCAATCTGGTTACTCCCTACGTTCCTGTCTCGTTACTGTTACCCTTTGTCACTCTGATTTTTTTATTACCTAACGTCTAATCTACTATCTGGTCTGAGTTTGTCTTCACCCTGAGAATTGTCTGCCGTGTCGTTCTGAGCTCCCGCGCAATGCTACTGATACTTGCCCCAGACTTGATTCGTTCTAGTACGCTTTTTTTGCTCTTAATTTAGTACAGGTGGACGACCAAAGCGTTTACCGGCAGCTCTGGCACGTATGATGCCTGAATGGGTTCGTTCCAATAGCAGATCACGTTCAAATTCTGCTACCGCTGAAATTACCTGCATTGTCATCTTTCCGGCCGCACTGGTGAGATCAACACCGCCCAGAGCAAGGCAATGAACCCGGATATCTGATTCCGGCAGTTGCTGTACAGTCTTTCGCACATCAATTGCATCACGTTCCAATCGATCCAGTTTGGTGACAATCAATACATCGCCATTTTCCATACGGTCAAGCAGACGGGAAAAACCAGGGCGTTCACTGGCGGCCACCGAGCCACTGATTTGCTCTTCGATCAGTCGCTGAGGTCTGACGATAAATCCAGCAGCTTCAATTTCCAGTCGCTGGTTCTCAGTGTTCTGCTCCAGGTGGACACCCGGCAGTAGGCAAAAACGCGTGACATGAAGTTATTTCCTGTACGAAACAGGTCGGTTTCGTACGCAAAGTATACATTGAAATAATAAGGGAATAAGAGTAAAAAGTAGACAATGAGGTCAGAGCAGTTATCTCTTACTTTTGCAAAGGAGAATCACCATGAGTCTGAAACCTGGTCCTAAACGTATTGCCGAATCAACAGGGGAACCGGATAAACGCCAGCGCGATAATAAAAAAACTCCGGGCAATACTGATAAGCTGAAACCGAGTAAATCCTCAAATAAGTAAGCCAGTAATTTAAAGCCCTGCGGGGCTTTTTCTTCTTTCAGAGCGGCAGTTCTTGTTCACCCTACTCCACAAAATCACTTTACTGGTGCTCCGCGTTAGCGGCTCGTCAGAGCTGGTTACGAGCGTGTATGAATGTCTGTCCGTGGTCTTTGCTGACGCATCCGGCGACGGCTAACATGCAAGCTGTTATCCCTCGTCGGATTCCCGTTAAACTGCCCCGCGCTCCAGTTTCACTGAGTATCTAACCCTGACTTCTTATCAAAAATCGACCAGGTTTCAGGTTTATCCATCTTGTTTTTAATCAGGAAACATTCAATTTCTGATCTAATAGCAGGTGTTATTTCTAGAATATCAAGCTGTTCAGAAATGTTATATTTCTCTGGCTCGCCATTTAATTCACAACCTGCGCGATGTATAACTATTGTACTTAAAATCATCATATAGGGTGTTTCATCATAGAGGAATCCAGGAGATTCGGAGTTTTGCTCTTCGAAAAGCTCCATCAATCTTAGAATTTCATTTTTACACTCACCCTCTTTAGACATTAGTAAGGCTTTCCGTCTGGTTCCCTCTGATTTGAGGGACATGTCCGCCTTCTCCATAGCCTGTCGTTTTTGTGGATTTCCAGAGATTTTTAAACCACTTCTCTTCTTTTTACTCACCTTGAAACCTCATTTAAGATAATAATTTATCTATAATAAAGTAACGTAAATTTTAGTACAATGCGGAGAACGTTTTAACCCCGCCGGGATAATAATTATCTGCAATCGGCGACTTACTTTTGTTAAGAATATAACCTGACCTGTCGCAACTCCTTGTATACGTAGCAATTAATAATAAATTTTTTAAGTTAAATGCCGAAAACAGTTATTATTAATTTTCTATACAGTGCATTATGAACAGTTTCTGGTTACTGAGAGCGGCAGTTGATAACAAAGATAAAATGAAGGCAATGTTAATACTGCGGGATAAGCCAGAATCCGTTGCCCGTAAAATACTGGAGAAGTCCGGCGCATCTGTTCCGCCTTATAAAGGCAAAGCATTCTGGCGGTGGGCACAGGATTATATTATCCGTGCCTGCCGGCCTGATTCATCACGGGATAAATATCATGCACACACTGAGTGCGAAAATACAGGCGTTACCGGAACAGATCAGGGCCGGACTGAACTTAAGCCCCGCAGCGGCGGACTGGCTGAAAGTGCTCGCCCTGCTGGCCATGCTGGCCGATCACACGAACACACTGCTGCTGCCACACCTGCAGCCGGAACTTTACGCGCTGGGACGCATGGCCTTCCCCTTGTTCGTGCTCATCTGGGCGCGCAACGTGCTTCACAATCCGCACCGGCTCCAGACGCGGGCAAACAGGGTGTGGCTGTGGGCGATCGTCACGCAGCCGGTCTTCTCCTTCGCCTTTGCCGGGCACGACCCGTGGTATGCCCTCAACATTCTGTTCGTATTCGCCGGCGCGACGCAGCTGCTTGCGTGGTATCACCGCTTCCGGATGCGCGGTCTGGCTGCCGGGCTGGTTTTGCTCAGCCTGATGGTCTGGCCGCTGTCTTTCGCCAGTTACGGTCTGTCGGGGCTGGTTCTGGCTCTCTCGCTGGCAACGTTCCTGCATTCACCACCGGGACGCCTGTCCGGAGTGGCTGCCCTGATGGCGATCGTCGCGCTTATGGCGATCAACAGTCAGCATGCCACACAGGCACCGGCAGCGGTGGTAATACTGTCCATCCTGCCCACTTGTCTTCTGCCGGCCGCCGCGGTCGGTCTGGTCCGCACACTGACAGACGGCCGCGATCGGCGATTCATGCCGCCGAGGTTCTTCTACATGGCTTATGCCGGTCATCTCTTTATTCTTGGGCTGATAACCCGGCTATGCTTGCTGTAGACGCGGAACTGAATGTCCGGATGAGGCGCGTTATCACCGGAACGACATGCATATTTTAAAAGCGGGAGTGAGCCAGGATGACAATCTACAAAATAACGTATGAGCACAGCAGCAACGGGGAAACGCAGACAGAAGACGCCCTGCTTGAATGCGATCATGAGCCTACCAGCGAAGAGCTGGAGCACGCAGTCAGCTGGGACACGCTGAGGTTTCATCGACAGGGGCTGGCCAGCTGGGTCATCATATCGGTTGTTCCGGTGATGTGAGTTCTGTCCCGCAGTTGTTCAGACAGTGCCGGGTATTCAGGCACTTTTCTTCAGGGTAAGATAAACAAAAATAATATGTGTGGGTTCAGGAGGCAGCATGACCGGGTTTGAAAAAGACCTGATCGAATCAGGTTTTACGGAAAGGGAAGTATATTACCTCAACAAAAATATTGAGCGATACGGCTCATCGCTTCAGAGCGTTGTGACCGAGCTTGGTAAACGTTTCAGGGTTGTGCTGGGCATCACGCTCGGGGTTACGCTGATGTTCATCGCCTTAATCGCCTTTGCTGCAAGGCACAACATCATTTCCGGAGGCATTTCTCTGGCGATAGTGTTGCTAATCGCCTGGTTCTTTCAGCCTCCGGTCGTTACATACAAAGCATGGCGTTTTGAAAAGCAGCGCCTCAGTTCTTAGCCGGCGAGTTTGACATAAGGTCAAACACGACTTTTGCCGAAACGCCCCAGCCCATAACCTTCATGGTGAGTTTCGCGCGGTTCATGCCATCTACTGTGCGATAAAAATCCAGCGGGAGCCACCTGAAGAGCTTCCATGCATCCGGTTTTCTTATTGCACCAAAAACGGTGGTAATACTGGCTGCCAGATTGATACCTTCGTAAACCCCCAGACCTGACTCACGGCGGAATCCCATGAACTGTGCAATGTCCATTACACCGTCGGCCACCATACCTTGAGACTGAGGCATGTCCAGAAACTGGCGGTTGATTTCACGGGAAATATCATTGGCGCCATCAATTACCAGAATAGCCCCGGCCAGCATACCCACGGGCATCATGGACATCATAGCCCCGACGCCCAGCGCAATCTGGACGCCCGCCGCGACGACCTTAAGGGCCGAAATCATATAGCCCACGATTTTGTTGTCTTCTTTGACCAGCTCAACTTTTGCATACAGCTGCGCTGACCTGTTTCTGAGCATCTGGCTCTGCTGCAGGAGACTGTCATTCTCGGCACGAATATTTTGGATACACTGCATGCACTCATCATTGTTTTTTGCTGCACGTGCGGCGCTGAATTGCTCAGTGACGAAAGACTTTATGTCATCCATAAACTTGATGCGCGCAAGACCATCGCGGAGATGATTCCCCCCAACAATATTTGCAGTATTAACCAGCTTGCGGACCTCGAGGTTGATCATGGTGTCTGCCCATTGTCGACCCTGCTGTCCCGGAAAGAGTGCAATATCCATTCTGGATTCCTTGTCAGTGATGTGAGAGTTAAAGATATCCTTCCTGACGAGTTTGGCAACAGTGTGTCAGGAGCGCGAGCAGTGCGCAGCGCGACCTGGAATGTGCCGCTTGCGGCACATACAGGCGGAAATCAGGCTGAAGATGACTCCGTTCCTGCATCCGCCGGAGTGCCCGGCGCAGCCGGCAACGTAATAGCCTGTGGCTATCAACCCCTCCATCCCTGCCAAGCCATAACCCGCTAAAAGCGATTCAGAACCTCCTGTGCGCGGCCGGAGTGGTCACGTCGAGGCTTTGCCGAAGACGGGGCGTATCTCCGCGTTAGCGTCCCGTCAGGGCGCTTACGAGCGTGTCACTCAGTACTCACCGCGAAACCACGTGCAGCAGCTCAGTCCCTTAGTTACATCATCCCCTTTAAAAGCGGCACTGTTCCGGGCCTGCGGCCCGGGGCGGCGCGGCTTTTCAGGGGCTAAATGGCCGCATGGTGCCCGGATTCTGGCGCTGATGGGACCCGCCGCTTGCGGTGGGGGGAAGCGTATCTCTGAGCGGCGCGGCCGTCAGGCTGCTGTAAGCGAAGGCCTCTGTGACTTGTCCCTGTTATCCACCGTTTTTATCCAGTGAATAAGGTGCATCTTTTATGAATATAAGTAAGGACGAAGTCCTTAATATATTGCGCGTTTCCTGACTGGGGTTGCAGGAAAGGGCGTTATCCTGTTTGCGAAAATCTGTGGATAAAAGAAAGTGATGGCCGTAAGACGCTATTTCGCGGCATGCCGGCAACGGGAAAGGCCTGTTCGTTGTGTAATATTTGACCGGATATTTGTGACAGACGTGCGGAAGCCTCCGCAGCAAAGCGGAGGTTTAAAAACGTCGGGCTAGTGAGGGGGCGATGTTCCCGGCGGCTCCAGGCTGACCAGCTCCAGCTGATACAGCTGCGACCAGACCAGTTTCTCGAACTGCTGATGTGTCATATGGCCGGTCTGACCTTTCATGCTGCGCATCAGATCCTCGGACACCTGGCGCTTGCGCTCGTCAAAGGGTAGCCCCGCGAGTTTTTTGCGTTGCTTGCCCTCGAGGGCGCGGGTTCTGCGCGACAGGATGGTCTGGTGCCGGCAGCGTTCGTACCAGCGACGGCGCGCAGCTTTCAGGCTCAGGGTTTCGCCCGGTGACAGCTGGCCGTCCTGAATGGCGGCCCGGCGTGCTTCCTGTTCGGCCCGGAGTTTGTCCATATCCACACCGGTCAGTCGCCAGCCGGCTTCGGTGATGATGATGTGTTTCGGTAAGCGGCAGTTATTGATGACATCCCACTCAGTCTCCGGCTCCTCGATGACACCGAACGGCACCAGAGCGGTGATGAGGCGTGAAACGCGAGAGACGGTGACCGCCTCCTCAGGAATAATATTGCCCTGTTCATCCCTGGGACTCAGCTCTTCCGCCAGCCTGGTGGTATTGATGGTCACGATGTCGGTGGCCAGATCAACCTTATTCATGAACAGGATGAACAGCGCATCAAACAGGTTCCGGCGCTCAGGATAAAATGCCCGCTTGCGGCCGGTCTGCGGTCGCAGGAAAGTGAAGAGGGGATCGGCAGAGACCCGGCGTCGTATAACCCATTCCCCGGTTGTTTTGTCCCGGGCGATCAGGTTGCGCAGGGCGCGGCCATGCTCTTTGCTGAGGGCTTTATAGTGTGCCGGGCGGATATACTCCGGAGCCGGGCATTTACAGGTCGTGGAATGGGTACCACGGTGGCGACGATCGTCGCGTGGTTTCAGATTGTCATTCACGCCGGCCTTTTCTTATGGCGGCCGGGTGTTGTTTTATGTGATGCATGCGTTATAATCCTTCACAGGCGCTGCGCCTGCTTTTGGACCCCCTGATATCTGATGATTCCGCCAAGTTTCAATGCAGATTTCGGGGGGTTTTTGCATTCAGGCTCCGGCAAACCTGCCGTCACCTGCTCCCGGGCGTCTTTCGGACACGCCCCATCCATGAATTCCTTGCGCTTTTCGCCCGCTCGCATGTACAGACGAAAAGCATGAATTAATCCTTTCTCCCTCAACCTTCCGTCCCACCACAAGACATCAGATCAGGTCAGCACGCTGATTTGAGATAAGTACATAATTCAGAGTTGTAACAATGAAAACACTTCACCACAGGGTTTTCATATCTGGCAGAGTCTACCCAATTGGCGTTGAGTTTTCCAGTTGAAAAGGATCCCGGTACCCCTGACAGGATCGCCAGGATATAAAGATGATTAACAGAATGTAATGAAACAACAGGCACGAGTAATCGCGCGCTCTGGTAAAATGTGCCGCTATCGAGGTCGATACGTATTCCGGAGAACAACGTGGACGATAAAAATTCATTTAAGGAGTTGCAGCATTCCTATTTAATGAAATTCAGGAAATGTTCAACAACAGACACGCTCGAGAGAATTTTCGAGCGATTACAGGATAAGCTTACAGGACACGAACTTGACGCAATGATGGGTGCAGCAGATCACCGCAGAGCAGAACTGAGACATAAATGCTTGTGGGACAAAGTCCCGGCCACTGCATGGAAGAATGTGTGATGTTTCCATTAAGTGTCGAATGTCGAATTTATTATGTGCATGAAAAGAAATATCGATACTTTGCCCAGAAAATAGTGAAGTGGATAGTTAACCCTAGTGTTCCAGTAAAATAATAGAAACTGAATGACGCATAAATAATATAAATCATCTTGTTACAAGAAAGTATGGGTTTACCCAATCACTCGTCAAGAAAATATAAAGGATCGCTGTAGAGCGAGAGCCAGTCATTATATCTCTTGCGGAAATAATCACGCAACATCAGAGGTTGCTGGTTTTCTATTCTTAAAATTTCTTCCTCTGTACCTCCTTTTATTTTTAGCCACGCAGCTTTGTAGGCCGCCATGTCAGTGACAATGCGGCATTGTTGGTCCACAGATATCGTGATATATTTTTTCATCACATAACCACACTGTAATGTTTATAAGTGTCACTAAAGTAAACCTGATACAATTGAATTTGTAATAATCCCACGTTCTATAATTATCTAAACGCGATGCAACTGGTGAAGGTTATGGTCCATACTCCACGTCGTGTTATTTTCATAACCTATGTTCTGATTAAGACTGGTTAAATTAGCAGCCTGCCGGTTTCTTGCCTACAGGCTATGATAACGGCGATTCAGCGTATTCATTTGACCATAAAAACGAGCGACATATCAGACAGTTCATTATGCCTGATATGTCGCAACTGATGAGCTAGAATATATACTTCACGCCAACAGCCGCCCGGCTGTCACTGTAGCTCTTGTCGCCAATTTGTTGTCCAATTGCTGCCCATAAATTCACGTTATTATGCAGCTTCGCTTCGATACCAGTTTTTACTTCTCCAATATTATGAGTTCCGTTCATGTCAGCATTATAACCATTGCTGGAGACGCCATAGTTTTTACTGTTATAAATCCAGCTGGCTTCGATGAAAGGTTCAAATACAAGCCCCGTGCCTTTATCCGCGCTATTTGAGCCTTTCAAATACGTCCTCATGCCGAGACGTGTCTGGACATTGTCGTCACCTTTGCTGGCGATGGTCGTTCCATCCTTCAACTGAGTATCGTCAGCTTCCACTCCCATATAAGTGACCTGAAGCGAGGGTTCGACGTAGAGGTTTGAATTGGTATAAGTCGCTACCGGAAGAGTATAGCCCCCCTCAACAGAGGCTGTGATACCCTTCGAGTCGTAGCTGATGCTTCCCTCATCGTTGCTTTTAACTGTGTTATTAAACCAGTTATAGAGGGCCCAGCTGTCTACAAAGAATCCTGTCTTGTCGAGGTCGTTCTGATACCAGATGCCATATAAACCAGCGCTGTAACCGCTCACCTCGCTTTTCGCGCTTAAACCAGTCCGGCTGGCATCCGTATTGCTTTTCTGATTACCGTATCCGCCCATTACGCCGATGCGTAAACTGCCCTGATTGCCATCGTTCCATTGGCCGATATCACCACCAATCTGTACCACATAGCGATTAGCGGTAGTTTTTAAACCGCCATCCATAGAGAAACGGTTGTGCCCACCGCTATTATGGATCCATAAGCTTGTGGTTATTAACTGGCCCGTTTGAGGATCAATGTAGCGGGTCTCACCCAGTCGGTCATGAAGCGAAGTGTTGAACAGCGTGTTATTTGCCTGGATATTACTGGTAAAACCGCCAATTTCCGGACGGTAACCAGCAGAGTCCAGATAGACGCCGTCGGTTTTTTGATCAAGCTTATAATCAAAAAGACCCGCGCTGATTCGGTTTCCCTGGATGAAGGTCGCATTTTGACCCTGAGCGTAAGAGATGATTTGGATCCCGTCCTCTGTCTTACCGCCCTTACCATTCTCATTATTGACGATAACAGTCGATGTACCGGTAGCTGCCCCCCTGATTTCCAGTTTATCGGTCAGGGAGTCGCCGCCGCCCAGTATGGTACCGACAGAAATGACGCTGTTTTGCTTGCCGTCGTAACTGGCTACCGAAAGCGTATTGCCGGCGCTGTGCGAGGTTGGGTTAAGAATGAGAAGATTGTTATTTACGAAATGGGTATTGAGACTGGTTAACCCACCATCTTTGATGGTATAGGTTGCATCGTTTGTCAGGGTGAAAGTTTCACTGGAATCAATATCCCCGGTGATAGCGCCTGTGTTGATTAACTCACCTTTGAAATTGCCTAGCGAAAGTCCGTCATTTATTATACCTGTATTAGTAAACTTCCCGTCTATTCCCCCTGTGTTTTTGAAACCGCCATTGATAACACCGCTGTTGACAACTCCGCCTTTTATTGTGCCGCTATTTAGTATTCCATTTTCGACGGTACCGGTATTGATCAGGCTGCCGTCTATCTGTTTCTTATTAAAGATGCCATTTTCAATTTTTCCTGAGTTAGTCACGCTACCGGAAACCTGGGCATTATTGACTAGCGAACCCAAAATAGTACCGGTGTTTGCAATGCCGTTTTCTTTACCGTTGATCTTGCCGCTGTTTATCAGGTCACCTTTGATAGTACCGTCGTTTTCAATCGACTGGTTAACCGTTCCTTTGTTTTCAATATCACTAACAACGATGCCTTTATTAAGGATGTTACCGACGGTACCATTGTTCTGAATGACATTAACCTGACCATTCCCAGCGTCGTCACCATTAATAATAGAGTTGGCGATAACGCCATTGTTTAATATTCCACCATTAATCAATCCCGCGTTCTGGATACTGTCAGCTGTCCCGCTTTGATCAACGAAATAATTGCCCTGCAACACAGCATCTTTTTTGATTAACGTTGTTTCGAGATTGCCGTAGTTAGTGATAACGTTAGCGAGTTCAGACGATTTTCTTGGGTTAATTGCCATTCCATCAGGGTTAAATTTAGGCTCTGAATCTGTAATGCCGTATTGCGTGCCAGAATCAATTTCTACAGTACCAATTTTTCCTGATGCCTGATTCACCAGATAGTGATCGGCTTTATTAAACTGATCATTGATATCATTTTTTTTATTTGTTTGGTATGTATCAGCAGAATGATCATTGTAAACATTCTGTATAAAATATCTATCCGATTTACCGTTTTCAAGGAATTCATTGGCGGCATACGCTTGCGTCGTTATTGCAAGAGTTACCGAAGCCGCCACCAGCTTTTTATTATATTTCATACTTCTCTCCGTTACTCAGTGAAGCGTTGTTTAATTACCTTTTAAACAGAAGAAGCAAATATAAGACATCATCATATGCCTGCTTTCTATAATGCCCATGTGAACACACTTATCTTTCTTAAAATGATATAAGAATGATGATGTTTTATTTAAGAATTACCTTAAGGTAATATTCAGATTGTTCGCATGTCAAATGAACGCGTTATCGGCATTTGTAACATTAAATTTTTCTATATCAAAAAAATGTCCGGCTAATAATTACCATGCTTATTAATAGGGAGAAAATGACAGTTTTATCTATGTTATTAGTTTATTCTTCCATAACGTAAAACTATATGTTAATAAAAATGTGCATATGTTTATTTTTTGCTATTTAGTTGTTTGATTTGTTTATTACTTCTTATTAATAAGTAACATATATTTTTATACATAATTGATTATTTTTTAAGCATCAAATGAAGCTGACATGCTCCCTGTTGTTTATCACACTGCAATGTCAGTAATGTCTTCATAAGCCACATGAGGATACCTCCATGAAGAAGCGTTTTTCCGACTAACAGATCATCAGTATTCTCCGCGAGGCTGAAGCCGGAGTTTCTGCCCGTGAGCTCTGCCGTAAGCACGCCATTTCTGACGCCACGTTTAATACCTGGTGTAAGAAGTATGGCGGAATGGAGGTGCCTGAGGTTAAGCACCTGAAGTCGCCTGAGGAAGAGAACGCCAGACTCTGGAAGCTGCTTGCCGAGGCCATACTGGATAAGGAGGCGCTCAGGTGGCTCTTGGGCGAAAGTACTGACGACAGACCAGAAGCGCGAAGCCGTGGTGTTGATGTGTGATACGGCCGGTCTGTCGCAACGTCGTGCCTGCAGACTCA
Organism: Kosakonia sp. SMBL-WEM22; assembly: GCF_014490785.1. NCBI lineage: Bacteria > Pseudomonadati > Pseudomonadota > Gammaproteobacteria > Enterobacterales > Enterobacteriaceae > Kosakonia > Kosakonia sp. SMBL-WEM22. The sequence goes on from NZ_CP051489.1 coordinate 50,340, forward strand.
CAGGTTTGTCCCTGTCGACCTGCCGCTATGACGCTCAGCGTCCAGCTGCTGATGCCCATTTATCAGGGCACATCACTGAACTGGCACTGGAGCGCAGGCGTTTTGGCTACCGTCGCATAAGGCAGTTACTGCGCCGAGAAGGGCTGGCAATAGAACGTCTGCCGCTGCTCCGCCCGGCGGCGCCCAACATGACCTGGTCGAAGGATTTCGTCATGGATGCGCTGGCTACAGTTCGCAGGATCAAGTGCCTTACCTGCGTCGATGACCTTACAAAGGAATGTCTGACGGTCACTGTTGCCTTGGGGATTTCAGGCGTGCAGGTCACGCATATTCTGGACAGCATTTCGCTGTTTCGCGGCTATCCGGCTACGATAAGAACCGATCAGGGCCCGGAGTTTACCTGCCGCGCGCTCGATCAGTGGACCTTTGAGCAAGGCGTGGAGTGGCGACTTATCCAGCCCGGCAAGCCAACGCAGAACGGATTTATTGAAAGTTTTAACGGACGCTTTCGCGATGAGAGTCTGAATGAACACTGGTTCAGCGATATTCTTCATGCCCGGAAAACGATTAATGACTGGCGACAGGATTATAACGAGTGCCGTCCCCATTCATCGCTGGATTACCAGAAACCAGCTGAATTCGCAACGGACTGGCGAAACAGGAAATATGAAGAAAAACCAACCGACATTACTAACTGAAGGTTGTATCCAATCTTGGGGGCAGGTCAGCCTGGCTACCTTACAATGCACGAATTTTCGCTTAAAAAACGAACAGCAATGTAGACAAATGTTACTCCAGCTGATTTAACAGTGCTACTAAATTATTTCAAAGCATGATTAACATCTCCCGGTTTTTTACTGACTTTTTCAAAAAAAAAATAATAATACCGACGGCATTTTCAAAAATCTTGAATGAGTCCTAAGCAGATAATTCACAGATGAAACTGCATGCATGCTAAGAAAGAAAAATGTTACATAGTTCTTATATATATTTGTTTGACATAGGAATTACCTTAAAACTATCTTATGAATATTCTTAGAACACATGAAAAAATTTATGGAAAAAATATTACTCTTTCTGAAGTTGCGAGTATCTAACTCAGAAAACTGGGCAGCAGAATAATAAAAATTAAGTGCCCTCTATGTATGCGGGCGAAAATCATCATGCGCACTGAACAGTAGCGCTAGACTCATCAGCCAAAAAGGCACCAGGGAAATTCTTTACCAGACGCATAATGTGATATCAGAAGATAATCACTATATAGCAATTCCTATACACTAAAAAAGGCACATGGAAGGATGATTAACGTTATAAGAACCATTAGCAGGTCACAAAGAAAGAAGTTAGTCTCTTGGTTGCGAAGGATAACTTTCACAGAAAACCAGGTTGCCGCCGCATCGTTATTGATGATTATTATCCCGTGTGGGGCAGTGGGGTTGTTTTTGTACAATGCTTATGCGGATTAATTCCCCCATATATTCTCATCACAATTCAAAAATAATAATACGGAAACTATATTAATGCCGAATAATCACATTAGAAAAACAGGCATCTTCAGGTTAACAAAGAACATGGCCTGGATTCTTGTTTTTTTGATAAGCATTGTTTTCTGGATTGTCGTAGGGGTGATTATTTATTATGTGTAATAAAAGCAAAATAAAAGATGATCATAAAAAAGATAAAACGCAAAATAAAAAACATGACCATCTTGATCTGTCACTCTTAACAGAAGAACAAAAAAAATTCATTACTGATTTAATAGATGATGAGCATTGTAGTGACCAAAATTCATAAATTTAATTATTTGCAGGCATATAAAAGCACATCTAAAAAGATGTATAGTCTATGTATCTTCCTTACCTCGCATCCTGAAATAAATCAAAAAATTACTATAAAATTAGGGTAACTATGAAGTTTGTGGCTGCAGTCCCCCGCATGAACCGATTTACATGCTTTGAATATCTACTTATTAAAATGTACGTTTGAAAAAGTAGAGATGTGCTGATACGATTTGGGCAGGCCATCCGGTACCAGATTTCATGCAGCGCACCGGAGGATTTTGCCGGCAGCCGCCGGTTTTTTTACTCACGGGGTTACGGAGCACGATGCCAGGCTTACCTGACGACGACGACTTTCTACCATTCTCTGCTCCGGTGCGTCCCGGCGCGGAAGCAGACCTGTTGCCGGCCCTGTCAGGTGACACTGTCACCCGCGTCAATCCGGCCCGGGCCTACCTCATTTCCCTGAATTCACCCCGCAGCCGGCAGACCATGGCATCGTTCCTGAACACGGTGGCCCGGATTCTCGGCGCCCGGGACCTGACCGACTGCAGCTGGGCGTCGCTGCGCCGGCACCATGTGCTGGCCCTCACCGAAATGCTGCGGGATACGGGGCTGGCGGTGGCCACTATCAACACCTATCTCTCTGCCCTGCGCGGCGTGGCGCTCGAGGCCTGGATGCTGAAGCTGATGAGCGTCGAGGATTACCAGCACATCCGGGCAGTGCGTTCAGTGCGGGGCAGCGCACTGCCGCGGGGTCGCGCCCTGAGCCCGCAGGAAATCCGTCAGTTGTTTGGCGCCTGTGAAGCGGACCGGAGCAGCAAAGGCGTGCGCGATGCTGCCCTGCTGGGCGTCCTTCTCGGCTGTGGTTTACGCCGCTCGGAAGCCGTGGCCCTGAGTTACGCAGATATCCAGCCAGGCGACCGCGCCCTGAAAGTGCTCGGCAAGGGGAACAAGGAAAGGCTGGCATATGTCCCGGCCGGCGCCTGGCAGCGACTGGAGCTGTGGGTGGACCAGGTTCGGGGCGAGGCTCCCGGGCCGCTGTTCACCCGTATCCGCCGGCACGACTGCCTCACGGAGGAGCGGCTGACCGACCAGGCGGTGTACCATATCCTGCAGGTGCGCCAGCGTGAGGCCGGTCTGGACAGATGCGCCCCGCATGATCTGCGGCGAACCTTTGCCACGGCGCTGCTGGATAACGGTGAAGACCTGATTACCGTCAAGGATGCCATGGGGCATGCCAGTGTCACCACCACCCAGAAATATGACCGGCGCGGGGATGAAAAATTGCGTAAGGCGAGGGAGCGAATGGATTTTGGGAGCTGAACTGTCCATGTCGCGCTCAGAAGAAATGCTATGCGATCCCTGAATCTGCTGGCCTGACGTTTTGAAGGCGCATCAGTCCGCCTGTACCTGTTAAGGCCGCGCGCGTTTCAACCGTTTGTCAAATCTGAAGGGAATTTCTTCAGCATGTTTTATTACGCTGGAAAATTCCGGGTGCTCAGGATTTAGCAGATAGTTAAATTCAACGGGGGATAATGCACTGGGAACACGCAGCGCTATTGAGGAACCCGTAAAGCACCATGCATCTCCATATGCTGCCAGCTCTGATGGCGCTTCTTCATCAGCCCAGTTACCCGGAAGTTCGCCCATGTCTGCTTTCTGGATCTGCTCGTCTGGTACATCAATCCGCAGTAACGTGAAGTAATCCATGATGTGTGACGCATGCAGATGTACCAGTGTTTCCAGCATGGTGAGCGATGCCACGTCTGATACATAAACCATTGATGTACCGACACTGTTCCACCGGCCTCCGGCTTCTTTTGCTCCGTATCCCGTCCAGGCTGTAGAAAGATACTTTGTCTTGGTCAGCCGGTAAAGAATCAAGAGTACACCCCGTGTTCCAGACGGGTGATCAGCTTCATGACTTCATAAGCCCCGGTTTCGGATGCCATGAGCTCAGCTGGCACTTTCCAGCCCAGGGCACGGTTTGGTTCCTTCAGCCACTTCTGGGCTTCCTCCTTGTCCCCTTCAAACAGGTCAACTGCCCGATCAATGACACGGATGATGCGAACCAGTCGTTCGCTCTGATCTGGACTAAATCGCGCTTTCAGGCCCCGTCCATACGTCGTGGGTGGTATGCCTGACATTTTGCGCAGGTCATTCTGCGTGATCTTTGCCCAGTCAGCGATCACGGTAGCGACCCTGCCATCCAGGCCATCATTAATCTGGCCCACTAATGCAACTCCGTCCGAAGTGTTTAACCCTGCCACCTGCCATAAGCGGGGTGGCCTGGCCTGAATCGTGGAAAAGTTGAATGTTTTCATGAGAATCCTCCATATGGATATTTAATTATATCCATATGGTGAACTCCGGGCAAATATTAACCGCTAACGCTACAAAAAACATCGTGCCGGATTTCATGTAATTGTACGGGGTCCGTAGCGACGATTTTTTCCACCGACAGGTTGCACAGACCGGGCATAAACCTGTGGATAACGATCCGCCGCCCGCGCCGGCAGTGAAAAAAAGAAATTGGTCAAAAATCAATCAAATTTGTTTTCCATTTTGCTCGTTACTTTTTTCATTTCGTCCGCGCGCCGGTAAGCTTCCAGTAACTGCATGTTCGTATGTTCCGTATTTTTTGAACTGGCGGATCTCCGGCACAGTTTGTCTTTTGTCATGTTTCACAGTCGCAGATTAAGTTCATAACTCGCCTCTTCCATAATCGTTGTTCTCGGCTGGCCGTGGCTGCGCTGGGTTATGAAGCTACGCCGCCCAGAGCGCGCGCCCTTAAAGTGCCGTGCAAAGGTAACAAGGAATGGCTGGGGTATGTTCCGGTCGGCATCTGGCGTTGTGGGTGGACCAGACATACGGCAGAACGCTCCGCGCCCCTATGAACCCGCATCCGCCGGCACAACTTTCTGACTGAGGTACGCCTGACGGAGCTGGCGGTGCACCATATCCTGCCGGTTCTTAAGTGTGAGGCCGGACTGGAAAATGTGCCTGTGTATAACGCAGGTCATCTGAACTGGATTTACTGGCTAGAGTCCATCTCCGGGACTGCGTGGTTTTGAGCCAGTTTTCCGGCGCTACCGGAGTCAATGGCCGGGAGAAATAGTATCCCTGTGCCTCATCACATCCGTATTCCCTAAGCAGTTAAAGGTTTGCTCATCTTCCACGGCTTCGTCCACCACCAGTCTGTCAGGCGGTGCATCAGGCTGGAGAAATGGACAACAGGTAGACCATCAGCAGGTAAAAGCTCACCTCTTTCAGGATGACGCCAGCGGCTCAGCGCTGCCACACTGACCGTCAGACCTGAGGTAAACGCTTGTTGGCATGAACAGGTCCCCCAAGTTTTGTAACTAAGAATGGTCGTTTACAGATTTGGAATCGTCTCTTAATCCTCTGCCATCGAGAACAAATCTTAGCCAAAACGATAGGAAGCTTGTCTGCTTGATTATGCTAAAGACGACATCTGAGATAACGGTAACCCGGAAAAGGCAGGGTCATCCTGCTTTTTTTTCGGGTTGGACAAGCCCGGAGGGTCCGGGCGCGTCAGTGCTGTGCTTTATCGCTCGCTGCCAGAATATGCTCCGATGATACCAGCCCCGCAAACACAGTGATGGTTTCGGTATTGGTATCACAATCAGTTCTGGTGTACGCGTACCAACCCGGAAGTTGCTGCCTGGGGTCTATCCTCTGGTGATTCTGCAACTTTATTCCAAATGGTCATTGCCAGGGTAAACATTCAATCCCTTGACCTAAAGTATGCTTAAGGTTTTAAAGTAAAGCTTCAGGCGCTTAACAGGAAAATCTTGGATATGAAAGTGATAGACATTGGTTTTACGCACGTCGCTTTTGTCGTAAGAGAATTAGATAAAAGTATTGCGTTTTATGAACGCTATGCCGGTATGTCTGTTGTCCACCGGCGCGAACCTGATGTTCCGGATGCCCGTAAAGTGGCATGGCTAAGCGATCACACCCGCCCATTTGCGCTGGTTTTAGTTCAGGCAGACAAAGTGACTGATACCCCGTTGGGTCATTTCGGTCATCTGGGCGTTGCCTGTGCCGACCGCGAAGAAATTGACAGGAAAACATGTATGGCCCGGGCTGAGGGCGTGTTACGCAAAGAGCCTGAAGATGTCGGAGAACCTGTGGGTTATTACGTTTTCTTCGCAGACCCTGATGGTAATACTCTGGAGCTTTCTTATGGACAGCAGGTTGGTCTTGAAGCAATCCGAAGCAGCACTTCCGACTAACCTGAGCATTGATGGAGATTGGCCGTATTGAACGAACGCTGTTTATGCTCGACTGGTTCCGCGATCCGGCACTTCGTCGGCTGGTCCTGGCGGGTGGCGGGAATGAATAAAGGTGAAGTCCGTAACTCGCTGGCACGTGCGGTATTCCTGCACCGTCTGGGTGAAATCAGGAACCGAAAACCGGAAAATTAGAGCTATTGCGCCGGTGGACTGATGCTGCTGAGGGCAGCTATCTCGCTCTGGAATACTGTCTATATGAAAAGGGCGAAGCGTAAAGGGCTGAAAATCAATGAGCAACTGCTGTCACATTTGTCGCCGTTAGGCTGGGAGTACATCAATCTGACAGGCCATTATATCTGGAAATGCAACAGGATACCGGCTTCCGATAAGTTTCGTCGCCTAAGGCCAGCTAAAGTCGAAAGGTGAAAAATAACCTCAATGTACAATAATTTTCGATATCCAAACTGACCCCTGATATGTTGTCGCCAAAGTGTGCCTTACTCATCACTGGCAGGCGAATTGTGTTTAAGATACTACAAACCGCAGGACATCCCGGTATCCGGCGGCTATGCTTCCTTGGAGGGCTGACAAATCTTGTGATGCTGAACCGATAGCTAATTCTGCCACAAGAAGACGATCGCTTACGTTCTCGGGTGATGCGCTGCTGTGCTTCACACCACTGAATATGCTCCTTTACAGGCACTTTCGGGTCAGTACCGCCTCTGTGCTGGCGTTCTATTTTTGTTCGCGATGCAGGTATAAGGTCAGGCCGCAACTGGGCAGTTGTAAACCTCCTTACAGCAGGGAATATAATGTCTAAAACACAATGGTTTGTTCGTCGGCTTACTCGTCAACTCTGGTTTCGCAGCTCATTATTCGCCGTTTTGGCTGTTATCACGGCGCTAGTTGCCATCGCCATTAAACCTTTTATACCTGTCTCGGTATCCGGCGTTGTCGGCAGTGACGCTGTTGACAAAATACTAACTATCCTTGCCTCCAGTATGCTGGCAGTTACTACATTTTCTTTAAATATTATGGTTTCTGCTTACAATTCTGCCAGTAGCAGCATCACCCCACGTGCCACTGTGCTGCTGCTTGAAGACGGTACAACTCAAAATGTTCTGGCTACGTTTATTGGCTCCTTTCTTTACAGCCTGGTGGGGATTGTTGCGCTTGGGATGGGGGCGTATGGCGCGCAAGGGCGCGTTGTTTTATTTTTTGTGACCCTGGCAGTCATTAGTATGATTGTTGTTACCCTGCTGCGCTGGATACAACATCTGTCACAGTTTGGCCGCATGACAGACACCTCGCAGCGTGTGGAAGAAGCCACGGCGACGGCCCTTCTCAACCGGCTCAAGGAGCCCTGTATGGGCTGCTCACACTGGAACGGTATCCTGCCGAAGAAAGCTTCCCGGCAGGGCGTGTTTCCGCGGAAGGCCGGCTATCTACAGCACATTGATTTGCAGTATCTTTCCGACTTTACTCGAGAGAATGACTGTTATCTTTACCTGACTGTGCAACCAGGTAGTTTTATTCATCACGGATCGCCATTGCTCTGGTGTAACCATGCACTTTCTGATGCTGATCTTCAGAGGCTTCATAGTGCTTTTACGCTCGGTGAACAGCGCTCCTTTGATCAGGATCCGCGTTTTGGACTGTGTGTGCTCTCCGAAATTGCCTCTCGGGCTTTATCGCCAGCCGTTAACGATCCCGGTACTGCAATCGATATCATCGGGCGGGCGATCAGATTATTCAGCCAGCCTGTACCAGCCGAATCTGCCACAGTGCGTTACACGCAGCTCTTTATGCGACCCACGCAGATTAGCGATATGTTCGACGATATATTTACCGGCATTGGGCGCGATGGTGCCGCGCTGATTGAAGTGCAGCTACGCCTACAGAAAGCCCTGCAGGCACTGGCGCTCATTGCCCCACACCGTTACGCCGTTGATGGCCGGCGTCATTCACAGCTCGCGCTAGCACGCGCTCATCACGCAATGACCTGTGAAACAGACAGGGTTGCTGTTGAACGTGTCAGTCATTGGTAGTGTTAGCGGGTGGTTGCATACAGATGCGTACGAGACACCATTAATAGTGACCAACATATAGCTCCAAAATATATTGGTTCATAACTTTGGCTGGTTGAAACGATACAGGAGGTTAGAAACCTCCTGTATGATAAATTAGAATACCAGATTTGATCCTCATCCTGATACCGAGGTAAGAATGAAAATTGAGAGAGAAGGAGTTGAAGCTACACTGAGCTTTCTTCAGGATTTTTACCCATTACCAGTAGAGAGCTTTGAACCGCTTATCAAAGAACTAGGTGGAACTATCGAGCTGAAAGGATATCTTATCTATCTGCATGATCATGGTTTTATTGAGGGGATATTCGACTGTAAACTTGAACCTCCTTCAACACCATGGGCTATCAAAATGGATTCAATCCGCATTAATGCATCTGGTATTGATCATCTTTCTAGGTTAAAAGAAACACTACCATTTTCACCTTGATGAAAGGTACTGGTATCTTATGAAACTAAAAGTTGTCATTCAACACAGCATTATGTTCATTTTTTAAACACTTAGGTTTGCATTTTAAAATATCCGTGCGATAGTTATACAGACAGGCATGAACCTGACATTGCCTGTTTTTGAAAGTGACTAAGCATTGTACCATCAAAATGTTAAGCGTTCATCTTTGCAGCCCTTAATCATAAGGGCTTTTTTTTGGCTAAAAAAAAGTCATGAAATAATTCAATTTTTTTTCAGCACCTTATCTTCTTTACTTTTGCGTAGACTACTTTTTAGCATTTTAGAGCAATGTGTTTGATCCCTGCTGGAAGCACTAAATCCTTCAGGAATTCCACTAAACTTAATATCGCTAATTTATGAGGTTATGGATATGGGCGCTCAGGATAAAATCAATACTATCTTATTATGCGAAATCGCAGTCAAGCTCGGAATAGATACTTCATTTGATCCTAAAATAGTTAATTATGCTGTATCCTCGGGAAATGAGTGGGTGCTGGAGCATAAGTATCCTTCATTAGCCTCAAGATCTCCCTCACAGGCAGAGAGAGATTTTGTAGCAAGCATATTCAGTATGTATCGAGGATTGTCTGTTGCATTCAGTAATCTTTCGATTGCTGAACAAACGGAATTAATTGCAGCTCATAAGCTGAGAGTGGAGGATGGCACCATACAGATCCCTGGTTTTGATCGTAACAACGAGTCAAACTATTTCAGTATCGCCAATGTATTTTTAGAAATAGAGCAGTTCCCGGAGCAGAAAATGCCTCTGACCGACACTCATTCTCATACCAAGAAATTTTATGAAAAAATGCTGCAAAAATTTCAGGAGATGAGAGTTGCACAGAAAGATTTTAATCTTACAGTCTATGAACTAAACACTTTGCTGATGAGGGCTCCTTCATATTCATAATGAGTTATGTATTGATGCTGTGCTAACCCACTAACCTGTGATTAGTCTCAAAGTTTACCGCTTACGCTTGTATTTTCGGGATGCTGTGCAACAGTTAAAGAACGCCCAAGCGTGGCTCCTACCCACACCAGGGATAGCTCAGGGATGAGCGCGTCGACGCAATGGGACGTGACTTTTCATAGCCTGTATTTTTGCAGCCCTCACATCTCCCTAAGTTGTAACGAAGGCGGACTTGCACTTCCTCCCGAAGTGCTGAGTTTCATTTCAAAGGCGAGTCTGTACTTTCGGCTACCCTGCCCCGGACTATTAGTCATTCACACGGATGATGCACGAAAGTGAGAATTTGCTAAGGTTAAAGTCCAGTGGAGAGACTGTGTCCGAGCCTCATGGAAGAGACTCTATCTCAGGTACGATAATGTCTTTAAGAGAGATAATTTATCTTTATTTACGGAAGCATCTGGGCTGGTCATGTTTCAACCGGGTGTCGAACCTGAAAGGAATTCTTCGGACATTTTTATGACGCTAAAAATTTTGGATGTTTAAATCGCCACAATCTGTCCAGTTACTCCCTTATCGCTCAGTTCTTCGCGGCTAAGATGATTTTCGATAATAGATGCTTTGATATCAAAATAACATCAACATCATACTGTTGAGCAGGTTTAATATTTATAGCCATTGTTTTTCTCCATGTTGAGAGGTGGCATTTAGCCAGGCTTTGAGTGCTGCCGCGGGCAGTGGTCGGGAGAAATAGTATCCCTGTGCCTCATCGCATCCGTATTGTCTGAGTAGCTCGAGTGTCTCCTTATCCTCCACTCCCTCGGCAACCACAATAAAGTTTAGTGCTTTAAGCATGCCAATGATGCTGCTGGCAATGATACGGCTGCCTGGATCATTTATCAGACCGGCGACCAGAGATTTATCCAGTTTGATAATATCGGCTGGCAAAAGGCGCAGATAGCCAATATTGCTGTAACCGGCACCAAAATCATCCAGCAGAATCCTGAATCCTCGTTCCCGCAACACTGTCATATTGTCCATAGCCTCTGTATTCTCGGTGACGATTTCGTTTTCGAGGCATTCCAGTCCGAGCAGATGTGCGGGCAGGCCGGCACGGTGCATTTTTTCGAAAAGGGTTGCAGCAAAACCTTTGCGTGAAAGGTCGCTGACGCTGACGTTAATCGATACAGGCAGTAGCGGTAGACTGGCCGACCAGACTGTCAACTGACGCACGGCTTCGTCCACCACCCAGTCGGTCAGACGGTGCATCAGGCTTGAGAAATGCGCAACAGGCAAAAACTCCGCCGGAGAAAGTTCTCCCCTTTCAGGATGGCACCAGCGAATGAGCGCCTCCAGACTGACAGGAAGGCCGGAGGTCAATGATACTTTAGGCTGATACACGAGATATAACCCACCCGTGCTGCTGCGTAATGCATTATCCAGATCATTCATTAGTTTAAAATCACTGTTACGCCGCGCATCGCTAAGTTCATCGAACTCCTGCGCATCCACGTTCTTATTAATGGCATCATGCAGCGCGCTGACGGCCCGTCTCAGGCTCTCCTGGGGTGACAGTGATCCCGGTGCAAAGCAAACCTCACCGGTGCGGATGGTCAGGTTCATAGCCACCCCGTTCTTGAGATTGACGCTCAGGTCATGCAACTTATTCGCAACATACTGTGCAGTGAACCGATCACTGGCTGGCGCCAGAATCGCGTAGCGGCCCACAGCCACTGTATAGACTAGCTCAGCAGGCAATAAGGACAGTCTGTCCCGGAGAAGTAATCCAGTATCACGAAGCATTGCCTCGACGGGGGCCATGCCCAATGCGCGTGCCAGCTCATATGCCCGGGGGATATCAATGCAGTCTATTAATGTCAGGCGTAGCAGGCTGTGAGCATCATCACGGAGTCCTTCAAGGTGACGTATCAGCCGCTGACGGTTTGGCAGACCTGTCGCGGCATCCGTGAAACCCGCTGAGTGCCAGACTTCCAAAAATGCCATCACAAGACGGGCGAGCATTTTCAGCCTGTTGATTTTATTACGGGAAAACGAATGGGGCACGATGTCTGTTACACATAACGTGCCGAGGACGATGCCCTCCCGGTTAACCAGTGGCGCGCCCGCATAAAACCGTATACCCGGCGGTGCCACCACCAGAGGATGTGTAGCGAAACGTATATCTCTAAGTGTATCGTGGACCACCATGACTTTTCCGCTGTCCACCACGTAACTGCAGAAAGCATCCTCGCGCGCAGTCCGGCAAAGGTCGATATTGTGTGCAGCCCGGATGACCTGATGACTGTCGTCGACAATAGAAATAAAGCTTCCGGAGATCCCCAGTGAGTCGCTGGTCAGACGGACAAATTCTTTCAGCACCTTCCCCCTGCTTTCGTCGGAAGTTTTAAGTGCGTCCATGGCCTTCTGCCGTCTTTCTTCATCATCTCTGAGATTTACAAGCATAAACTGACTCCGGTGATGCACCTCACAGGTGGCTGAAGGAGGAAAAAACAAATGTTTTAACCGAATCGTAAAATAATGGTTCAGCATACGCTTAAATCGACAAAAAACAGAGCGTCTGTGCCCTGCTGTATACAGGTCTGCGCCTGCCACGGCCTTGATGCGGTTACCGTATTTCATCAGTATTCAGCCTGGTAACCGGCCTTCACTGAACTAGCAACGTCCCAGACGGCAATCTCAACACCTTGTGCATTCTTTTCAATGTTCGCTATCACCTTACCGGCATCATGCATAAGGGCAACGCCCTTTGTGGTATTCACCAGCGTGCCTTCAATGCCGCCCAGCACGTCTTTTGCGAGTTTGTTATTGCCGGCGACTACCCGTTCTATTTCTTCCGTGGCGATGCTTACCCTGGCGGCCAGATGACGGACTTCTGTGGCGACAACCGCAAAACTTTTTCCGGCCGGTCCAGCTTTTGCAGCCTCAATAGCAGCATTTAAAGCGATAAGCCTTGTCTGCATCGAGAAGCTTCGTATGGTTTCAACCATCTCGTCAATACTTTCAGACTGGCTGTTGAGACGGGAGACATCTCCGGAAATAACGCCCATTTCCTTCGCTATAATACCCATCAGGCTTATACTGCTCTCAATAACACGCGCCCCGGTCTGAGCACTTGCGCGCGTCTGTACAGCCATATCCCATGCATGTACAGCAGCATCCTGCTCTTTGTGGTTGTGTAATACCTGCTGCGTAACATCTGTGGCAAATTTCACTATCTTGTACAGATGCCCTTCATTGTTAAATACCGGATTATAAGTGGCGCGGAGCCACAGGGGCTCTCCACGACGATTCAGGCGTGGAAACTGGCCGGAAAAAAATTCCCCCTGATTCAGTTTCTGCCAGAACTGCCGATACTCCTCGCTGGTGTACAGGGCTTCAGAGCAAAACATGCGGTGGTGCTTACCTATGACGTCTTTTCGCTCATAGCCAGTGGACACCAGAAAGTTTTCATTTACATCCAGCACAACGCCAGTCGTATCAAATGAGATGATGGCCATGGATCGGCTTATCGCATTTATGATTGACTCCTGCTCCAGCGCAGACTGCACACGTTCAGAAATATCAGTAGCTATTTTTATGATCCTGCAAACTTTGCCCCGCTTGTCGGTAACCGGAATGTAACTTGCTTCAAGCCATACCGGATATCCGCCCTTGGCCAGACGCTGATATTTACCACTGAAATGCTCACCCGCTGCCAGCCGTTCCCAGAAATGGTTGTAATCAGGTGATCTGATGAATTCAGGGGAACAAAACAAGCTGTGATGCTTTCCTGTAATTTCTTCAGCGTTATATCCCATCGTTGTCAAAAAAAGGGGGGTCGCCTTCTGAATGATACCCGAGGGGCTGAATTCGATGACAGGCATTACCTGCACTAATGCGTTAAACGAAGCAGCAGAAGACAGTGTTTTACGTGAAAAAAATTTTCTGAGTGAATGCGTGCGCATCATAGGTACCGGATAAAATGATTACTTCCTCCGGTTATCGGCAGGGTTTCATTAATACATTATATTTTACTGTGATAATTTGAGTTGGTGAGCGCCTGCTCCCGGTGCGATTATTTTTTGCGCAGATAGCGTGCCTGGATAATTACACCGTGCGTTTCAGGAACCATCGTGAAAAAGGGCTGAATGTTGCACTAACAGGCAAAAAACCGGCAATGGATTCGAAAAAAATAATATATAACAGTTAGTTATTTGCTCGCTGCATAAAGTCAGAGCCAGTGCCGGTCTGTTGCAGGCCACACTCTTTCACCGCTAATTATCTTTCTTTCTGAACTTTAAGTGCCTTTCCCCCGGAATGAATTCTGATCGACACTCGTAGTTCAGTATGCTGCGCTTCACCACGGAAACGGCTGCTTGCACTTCATGCGATACCGGCAACTGAAAGTTGCTGGTCGGTATGGCTTAACTTTTTTTATCAGCCATCATGCTGAACCATATTTTTGATTCGTGGAACAACCCCAATTAAATTCATGCTTAAAAGAGTACTGGCTTCGTTACGTGCAGGAGGCATTTATCGTGAAAAGATGTGATAAAGAAAGGATTTCGGGCGAACTCATTGCACGGGCGGTGATGGTTTTAATGGACAGGAATGATGATGTCACTCTGGCTTCCGGACTGAAAATACTGACAGATTTCCAGATGAAGATTTTCAGCGCAGAACAATTGAATACCTGTGCCCTGGCAATCGCTGACATAAAGTCAGCCATAGCAGCCCATTTAAGGGGAAAGTCAGTCTTGGGGGGACAAAAAGTTGACCGGGACTATCACTTACTCCCGGATGCCCGTAAATAACTGCTATCTCCATTGTTCCTGACCAAAAAAGCCTTCGGCTGATGGAGGAAATATCTGGAAAATCAGGGGAAACTACAATTTTTTCAATGTGATATAAACGATTATCTCAAGCGCATTACGTAAAACATCTTTCTGCACGACATTGTTTTCCGTTTCGAGACGACTAATAAGTGCGAGCATCAGGTCTTTGTTGGCTATAGCATCGTTTTCAACCTTTAATGACCGTTTTATCTCATCAATAACACGCTGTTCATCTTCGTGAGCATCGTGGGTGTCGGGCGAGACCAGGGGCAACACGAAAGTAGAGTTAGCCATTATAAACTCGCTAAAAAGAGCCGTAATCCATTATAGCGGGCAGTATGCAGTTGTCGGTTGTGCAATTTTTTAGTAATGCTTGTACAACTCCTGCAAGTTAGCGAGAAAAGAAATTTTTTGCAATAAATGGCAAGGATATATTTTAGGTGTTAGTAGTACGATTCTGCTGCAGTATGCCTCTTTACCGCCTGGCCTTTTATCATAAACTCTGGTACAGCCTGTTTGCGTAATGTGGTAAAAATTCACCTGATGAATATTCGCTATCAAATGGCTTAGCCACTTTTTGCAAAACCTGAAGAGGTTCAAAACTGCAACGAAGTCTGAAGACAAACTGGCAGTGATCTGGCCCCCCTTTTCACGGTCTGCATAGTTACGTCTTTTCGATGACCGATTTCTTTAGTGTCGATAACTGAAAACAACTTAAAAGCCCCCTGTCCGGTATGCAGGAATGGCTGTGAAGTAAGCTGGATAATTTTGCCTATATTTTCAGGCAATTTTATTTGGCTACTTTTAGATCCGGAACGGTCGCTGACAAATTCCCCGCATTGATGGCTATATTCTGTTCATCATACTGGTAAACTGCTGCATCTTTGTAATGCTGATGAATGGATAACCATGCTCAACAGGAAATACCGTCTTCGCACCCTCATGCTGATGCTCTCGGTTGGCGGGATCCTGCTGACTTCTTTACTGCTTCTGGGTTCGCTCACACTTTTTCAGAAAGGTAATATTGAGGTCAGTCTTCTGGAAGGTAATATCGCCTATGCCCGGAAACTGGCGGATACAACAGATCGATACCTGGTCACGGCACAACGCGAACTTGCGTACAGCGCCAGCCTTATCACACAGCTGAATGACAAACCCCGGCTGGTTCAGGAAACAGAGCGGCTGCGGCTACAGTCCGGTTTTTTCAATTCGGTTGTTATCGTTAACGCTGATGCTGTCATAGCCGCGACCTCACCGGAAAGCCTGGATCTTATAGGCGTCCGGCTCAGCTCTGCTGCAAGTAAGCGGGCTTTAAAAGACAAAAAAGCATTTATATCAGAACCGTTTGTTTCTGCTGCCGGTAATTACGTCGTATTCCTTTCCCAGCCGTTATTCTCGACTGGCGGTGAGTATCTCGGTTACATCGGGGGCACCATTTATCTAAAAAAACAAAGTATGCTCAGCGAGATACTGAGTCAGCATTTTTACGGTAAGCAGACTGAAGTCAGTGTGGTAACCCGAGGTGGAAGCATAATTTTCAGTCAGAAGCCGGAACTGGTTGGTACACATATTCAGTCTGATCCTGCACTGCTTAAACGTCTGGCCAACGCCCGAAGCGGGCATTTCGTGGATACCAGTAGCAGGGCGGGGCTCATCGGGTTCGCCAGCCTGAACCAGGCCGACTGGCGCGTCCTGATATCCGGCACATCCGACAGTGTCTCGCATATCCTGTACCGGAGCGCTCTTAATGCAGGCTGGTTCACACTCGCTATCATTGCTCTTACTGTGGCCATTGTGACGTATTTCTCGGCACGGCTTTCTGCACCTCTTGAAAAACTTGCTGAGTTCACCCGTACCAGTGACAGTGAAGGCACGCTCCGGCAACTCGCAATGCTTAATCCGGGCTATCAGGAAGCGGAACGGTTGCGGGAGTCTGTCAGCCACCATCTCAAGCTAATGACCCGCCGGGTGAGCGTCCTCAGTGAGGAAGCCATGAAAGATCCTCTTACCGGCCTTTACAACCGCAAAGGTTTCAGTTCACAGGTCAATGATTATCTTCTCTCAGGTAATCACAGCATCGTCGCCATTGATATCGATTATTTCAAAAGAGTTAATGACCATCACGGTCATACCGGAGGAGATGCGGTGCTGGTTGCCCTCAGTAATAAATTACTGAGTGTATGCCGGAGCTGCGATATTGTGAGCCGTTCCGGTGGTGAGGAATTCATTATTTTCCTCCCTGATACCGGACGTGAAGCTGCTGCGGCTGCGGCAGAACGGATACGGGCATCTGTTTTTAACGAGATATTCCCTTTTACGGGCCATCTTACTCTTTCTGCCGGTGTCGCGGCGCTTGATGACTGTGGTGACAATCTCAGTCTCGCATTACACCAGGCTGATCTTGCACTTTACGAGGCGAAAGGCGCAGGCAGAAATGGGGTGGTGGTCAGTGCTCCGGATGGTATGTCGCGCTATCCGAAATATAGTAATTGATAAAACGACATCAATGGCATCACTGACACCCCTACCTGTTTCATGCTGCTTTCTGTAAGGTGCCGCCACATTTCACAGGCTCAGAAGGAATGAAGATATGTAAAAGAATTCTTTCCCCTTCTGGAACTTTGTCGGGGAAATAAGCCTGCAAAAGGCGTTTTTTTCATCAATCACCCTGTCTTTTTACTGATATTATCAGTGCAGATCATATTTGCACCTGGCTAACAGTGCCTGCCGGTATGCTTCCATCCTGCTGTAACAACCCTGTCGTTTTCAGCAACTCCCCAATATAAGACCCACCGTCCACAGCCGGTTGGGAGGCAACAATGTTACTCAATATCGGCGACGACAAAGAACGTCATTTTCTGGCGTTACAGGCACTACTGAACCCGGATGACAGCCGCGATGATGTACTGCGCAAAATCACGCAGTTAGCGGCAAGAATGTTAAAAATCCCTGGCAGTTTTATTTCCGTGCTGGATGATGAGAACCAGTATGTGCGGGCAGCAATCAACTTTCGTCTGGAGACCTCTTCACGGGTTAACTCTTTTTGCCGTTACGCCGTCGACAGCGGTAATCCGTTTATTGTTCCGGACACCCTTCAGGATGCCCGCTTTGCCGCGCATCCGCTGACCCTTTCCACCCCGTTTATTCGCTTCTATGCGGGCGTGCCACTAACCACACGTGATGGCATCAAATTAGGCACACTTTGTGTAGTGGACACTAGCCCCCACATGATTACAAAAGAGCAGACTGATACTCTTCAGTTGCTGGGTGAACTGGCGATGTCGTTTCTTGAAGCCTGGCATTATGCCGGTCTGACGGATGCCATAACCGGGTTGCCCAACAAGTTGCATCTGTTACGCGATATCCAGTTGTTGGCCACAACGAATGACATTGCCGAACGTAACCTGATCCTGATTGACTGTATAGATATGCCCCGCGCGCATGAACTTGCGCGCACCCGAGGGATGGCACCGGTTGAGAACCTGCTGCGCGATATGGCGATTATGCTGCCCCTGCGCCTGCGCCCGCTCAGGTGCGGAAAACTCTACATGGTCGCAACAGGCCGTTTTGCCCTTCTGACTCATGTTTCCGACAAAATCTCAGCCAGCGTCGTTGCCAGTCGCTTACAGGGTGTCAGCGCCGAGCTTGAGCCGGGATTTTCCGTTGAGTTCAGAGTCCACACAGCTGGTAAGACATTCATACCGGGAGAGTCATCCGCCAGAGAAGTTTTGAATAAGGCAGTCAGTGCATTACACGATCGTATTCGTCAGAATATTCTACTGTTACCAGAAAGCACCTGGGCAGACGAAGACGCGCCCTCTACACCTGCGCTGATGGATGAACTGCGACAGGCTATACAGGGAATCATCCCCGGGCTTTACCTCGTTTATCAACCAAAAATTTGCCTGCAGAGCGGTTTACCGGTAGGAGTTGAGGCTCTCATTCGCTGGCGACATCCGCAAAAAGGCGAGCTTTCACCGGGAATGTTTGTTCCTGTCGCAGAGCATGCCGGCCTGCTACCCGATCTGACGAGCTGGGTTATTGCCAGTGTCATTACCCAGCTCAGGGGCTGGCACATCGCCGGTCTTGCAATACCCGTCTCGGTTAATGTGAGTATTCACGACATCTCAGCATCCGGTTTTGCAGACAGCCTTGAAGAACGAATGATTCGTGCCAGCCTGCCCACTCGTCTGTTGGGCATTGAGTGTCTGGAAACCGAACGGATCATTGAAAGCACCGCAGCAATCGAGGGGCTGGAAGATCTGAAACTGCGCGGGTTTCCTATTTCTCTGGATGATTTTGGCACCGGTTACAGCAACATCAGTTATCTGCGCCGTATGCCGATTGACATCATTAAACTGGACAGGAGCCTGATTTCCCGGCTCTCGCAGGATACCGGGGCGCGTATTATCGCGCGAAGCATCATTGCTATGCTGAAAGAGCTGGATTATGTCGTGCTGGCGGAAGGAGTGGAGAATTCACAGACCGGCGAGACCCTGCAAAAATATGGCTGCGATCAGGCTCAGGGCTATCTGTATGCCCGTCCACTCCCTGCCGAGGAAATGAGCAACTGGCTTGAGCTGAAGTTGACCAGTCTGAAATAACGTTATCTGTCTGCCACTTATTGCTTCCTGCTACATTTGTTTGAGAGACCACGCTGGACCTCGACAATTCAGTTGCACGAAGCACGAAGCACAAGCGAAACGACGGTGAAAAAGCAAAGTCTGAAAAACGGTGCGCTCCCTATAAGATCATAATCAGCAGGCAGCATGAACTTAGACTGCGCAACCAGAACTGCCAGGTCGTCAGCCCTTGCGCTGTGATCTGCTATTGTCAGAAAACTATTTAATGAGCGCTGGTCTACCGTAATAAAAATCTGATACGGGTTCGTTTTTTCAAAAAAACTGCGCCGATTAAAGCCCAAAGAAAGAATATTTGGGATCAGACAATTGTAATGGCGACCCGTCTTCATGCGTGACAACATGGTTCCAGACACAGCACCCTACTGAATTTGACATAAGTTGCGATGATTTGCCTATAATAGGTAAAAAATAAATCACCGTTATAACTTGATGGTGTCAGTGATGTCGCTGGCACCTTTTTTTTGTGAATGACTACAGGAGCTTATGCTCTTCTCTCACTGCAAAATCATTAATTAAACGGGTAATCCACTGAAATACGCACGTTAAAACACGTCTTTCAATCCATTGCTTCAGAGCTGGAGGTGTATCCTTACTACCAGATAAAACGTGACTTTTGATTTGCCGCTCCCGTGAGCGGCTTTTTTTATCGGCTTAAAGTACAACGCAGAAATTATTGCCACCTCTTCAGCCAGTCTGGCCCGATCGTCACCGTTTATCTGACTGTGATGCCCGTAATTTTCATCAATAATCTGCGGGCCCGGTGATGCAGAAGAGGTTTTTTACTTGCTTAAAACAGCCAAAACCTCGACGTATTCTCTCCAGATTCAGCAGCTTTTCCTTTCCCTCACCTAAATTTTCTGTCTTCGTTGCCGAAAACAAGTATGTAACAACTTCTTTTCTGTTTAGTTTTTTACAACACTGGTGGACGACTGATGACAATTACACAGCGGCTTTTTCTGAGCTTTTCAATGCTTGCCATATCCCTTATTTCTGTAGTGTTAATCGCGGTTCTTGTCGTGACGGGGTTCCAGTCACGGTTTCAGTATGTTCAAGGCAATGCGATACCTTCAATTATCGATTTAGGCAAACAAATTGATGCTGGTAATGAGCTGATTATATGGCTCTATCGACATCAAAGTGCCACCAAGTCAGATCGGCAGACTCAACTTGAGAATGAAATCAAGCGTCAGATAAATAACCTGAAATCCCTTAACCAGTATTACCTTGACAATGATATTTCCAGCGATGAAGACAGGATTTTGACACAGGGTGCATTCGGGACTATCTCCCAGATTGAACAGAAATTACCCGCTTTCCTGAAAGGATCAGCGGCGCAAAACGACGTTGTTTCATTGTCAGAGCTGCAAGGTAACTCGGGTGTCGGCCAGCAAATTCGCAATTTGATCCAGGGTTATCAAAAGCAGCTGGCTCTCAACGTCAGTATCGGTGAAGGGCTCAAGAGAGAAAATCAACACATTTACACAATGACGTTCTGGAGTCTCATTCTGGGCTCTGCTGCTGTAATACTTATCCTCGGTGCTGTGGTGATAAAAACTATCATCAGTATCCGAAGGAGCCTGGAGGCAATGCGTCTTACCATGGAAAAGACCAGTTCCTCTTTAGATCTCACAATACGGGCAGATTCGACACGCAAGGACGAAATTGGTCTGACGGCATTGTCATTCAATCATCTGGTAGAGCGTTTCGCTACTTCTCTGTCAGAAGTCAGTCATTCTTCTTATTCAGTAAGCGCGGCTTCCTCACAAATATCTGCCGGTAATGAAGATCTGTCTTCACGCACGGAAGAGCAAGCAGCCTCACTGGAGCAAACGGCAGCGAGCATGGCTGAGCTGTCTGAAACGGTACGACAAACGGCAGAAAATACTCAGGTTGCAAGTCAGCTGGCTAAAAACGCGCGCGCGATTTCGGATAACAGTTCAGTCAGGGTTAAAAATCTGCAGGATACAATGACCGACATTCGGAACAGCTCAGCAAAGATTACAGACATTATTGCGCTGATCGAAGGGATAGCTTTTCAGACCAATATTCTCGCCCTTAACGCAGCGGTGGAAGCGGCTCGTGCAGGCGAACAGGGTCGGGGATTTGCCGTCGTGGCAGGTGAAGTCCGTAACCTTGCTCAACGTTCCTCATCTTCCGCTAAAGAGATAAAAGAACTAATCGAATCATCTATGAGTTATGTTGAAGCCGGGGCAAATCAGGCAGAGGATGTAGGTCGCAATATGGTTGATATGAATGACGCAGTTCGCCAGGTTGCCGATTTGATCGATGAAATTTCCATTGCCGCGCAGGAACAAATGCAGGGCATAGGGCAGGTTCACCAGGCTGTGAACCAGATGGATGATGTGACGCAACAGAATGCGGCTCTTGTTGAAGAGGCCTCAGCAGCATCACGCTCATTGATGGATCAAGCCGATGGTCTTAAACAGCTGGTTTCGGCGTTTGTGATAGTCAAATCAGAGATAACAAACCATGATAAGGAAAAAACAAGAAATAAGCCGGTTAGTTTGTTAACTGCCGAAAACGCTAAAGAAGATCAGTCGGAAAACTGGAAACGATTCTGATACCAAACCCGCCCCTTTAGGGGGCGGGTTTAACTGTTTGTTTTGGATTCTTAAAAAAGGTGTTACCTGGCCAGCGATACCATCTCTGCCTTAACGTCTGTTAATGGTCAGAAGCGGAACGGCTTATCATACACTCAGCCAGAGAATGAATTCCCTTCTCTTTCTTCAATCCATAGAATTAGCTCCGGGAGCTGTTCTTCTGAGAATACGGCTATACCATGCCTGGCAAGTAGTGATGCGGCTACGCCCATACCACTTTTTCGGATATTGTTAAAAGACCCGTCATAGATATTCTGACTACCACATGTTGGGCTTCCGTCAGTTAACAAAGCAGCGCGACAACCAGATTCCTGGGCCGCACGTAAAGCCAGCCAGGCTGCAAGCTGATAATGTTCAGTAACATCGCGCCCGGAATTCTCAATTATTCTGGCGCGACCACGCATTACCTCGTTCCCGTCACCAGACATGATTTCAGCTGGTGGGCGAGGTATCGTCAACCCGGCCGCCAGTTCAGGGCAGTGCACCACTAACCGCTTTTCCTGTTGCCACTGAGAAAGTTTATCTGTCACCTTAGCTTTATCACTTCCGTTGTAACGAACCTTGAAGCCCATCAGGCAAGCACTTATAAGAATTTTATTTATCATCTTTTTTCTGGTTCAAATGATGAAAGATGTAGATTGTACCATTTCTCATATATGATTTATCGAACTTTTAAATTCACCCTAAAATCAAATTTGCTTGCAAGGGGTACGCATTAAATGGTGCTCGCTTGAGCCAGAAGCCGGCCTTAGGTCTTGACACGTGTTTGATGTATACCAAGAGAAAATGAAATTTTTGCTCTATATATGCATTGCCATCATGCCATTAAATAGTTTAAGTGCAGTCGCAGATACATCGTAGTCTTCAATATTGGATAATATTACAAGAGTAAAGTTTTCATGTTGCGAACGTATAAAATAGCTTTCTCTACCAAAAGTAGAGCCAAGGTGGCAATAGATTTCACCTGAAGCATTTTTATCCAACTCAATGCCAAAACAGTAAGAGCTATGCTCTTCAACCATAATACCTGCATCAGTAAGTCCAGGAAGCGGAGTAAGCATTTTCCTTATTAATTCATCGCCCCCTACCAAACCAGAAGAAAAATTTAGCCCCCATTTCATTAAGTCACCAGCAGATGAATGGACAAGGCCTGCCCCCATCACTCCCCATGGGCTGAAGACAGGAGAAAATACGTTATTTTCATTTTTATGATAACCACTCACTGCTACTTCCATCCTGGCTAACCCATCAGAAACAAAAGAGTTATGCATCCCTAAAGGATAGAATATCTCTTTTTTCACAAAATCAGCAAAGCTTGTTCCGGAAACATTTTCAACCACCTGAGCAAGAAGTATATATCCAGTGTTACTATATTCATGCTTCGTGCCCGGAGTAAAGTGAAGGTGCCTCTCTTCGAAAATTCCAGCAATAATTCCTTCTGATTTAAATTCAGAAAAATAATCTATCCCTTTTTTCTTGGCTATATCAAACAGGCATGGAAGTCCTGATGTGTGATAAATGAGATTCTCAAGACTTATATCACCTTCAATTACAGCAGCTTCAGGGATGTATTGAGAAAGCAGATCGTTTGATTTTAGCGCCCCCCTTTGTTCAAGAAGAAGAATACTGAATGCTGTAAATTGTTTTGATACAGATGCAATATCAAATATACTATTTCGATCTATTGGTGAGTTAGTCAGTGTATCTTCAACGCCCTCGCTGAACTGAAAAGACCTTCCATCATCATATTGCATAAGGGCGATGACCCCGGGTGTATTGATTAATGATTTTGTCATAGAGATAAACTGAATCCGCTTTATTAGTAAACAAATGATTGTAGCAGATAATAGCATGTTACTGGAGTAACTGCTTCTTTCCCTGGCTGCTATGGTCATTCTTTACAGGATAATGTCCGCTTAAACCGTGCATGTTTAATCATTATTGTGCATAATATCTCTGTTAATGTCCGCTTCTTGCACGAAGCGGTCATACATCCTCATTATCCCAAACTGTACATTGCCTCCAGCTACTCGTTGCTAATCAGAAAACCTATACAGATAACGAATGGGTTGCAGAGTATTAAATACCACCTCGTGCAAGCTGCGCAAGATCGACATCATTGTTCACCACACGCATACCTTCGAATATTGTATTAGGTTGAAGGTGGAAACAGATTTGATAGATTGATGAAGCAGACGCGAGTCGCTTAATTTATTAAGCGTGCTGTTTTAAAAGTAAGTCAGGAGGCTAATTTATTGTTGCCTCCAATAACATTGATTTATTTAAAAACATATCTCACCAAAAACAAACAGATTCCTCCGGTGAAAGCCAGAAAAGAAAAAATAAAATGCATAGCAATAACAAATTTAAAATGACGATCGTTCTGATTGAATATTCTCTTTTTCCTGTTTATGTACATAGTTACAGTTCCTGTCCTGAAGCCCTTCATGGCAACATAAAACTCAAACATGCTACCACTAAAGAATCCCCACAACTGCCAATCCATACATCCACCATTACTGTTATTAACTATTATATTTATCCAGTCTTTTTATATCATAGCGAAATAAATAAATTAAGAATTAAATCACAGAAGAAACGACCCCAAGTCTCTTCTCAGTTACCATAGTCACATGCAGAGCATGTTAAGCGTAAGCTTGTTATTGATCCTGTAG
This sequence comes from Kosakonia sp. SMBL-WEM22, assembly GCF_014490785.1. Taxonomy (NCBI): domain Bacteria; kingdom Pseudomonadati; phylum Pseudomonadota; class Gammaproteobacteria; order Enterobacterales; family Enterobacteriaceae; genus Kosakonia; species Kosakonia sp. SMBL-WEM22. The sequence continues at coordinate 74,596 of NZ_CP051489.1, forward strand.
TAGTATGCTGGGTGCTGTCAGTCACTCAGTCACTCAGTCACTCAGGGGAGTTTTGAGTTGCGCAACTGGCTGGTGAGCATCTTAATCGTATGGCGCATTATTACGTGAGTGCATGGCCTGCCCCCACAGATTTTTACATTCCAATATTAGTAACGTCCGCTTTGAGCGAGCATTTGTGTTTTTTGACAGAAAATTTAAGGCTTCACTAACGAAGTCAGTTACAAATCAATGGGTAACGGACTATCATTGCTTGCATGTCAGTTTTTTATTCATCCACTCTTATTTTGAGTTCAATGCACAACTCTTTCAGGATATTAGTGACATGGTTTAAAAAAAGGACTGCCTGAGATGGAGGTTCATATTCGAAAAAAATTTCGATGACCTTTTTTGTCGTATGAACGGCAGGTGGAAAACTTTGATAGATTTCTTCCGATTCGATAAATCGCAGATATGTGTTTATTTTTTCCTGAAGCATATACAGGTGCTCATCAAATGCCCCCCAGTCCAGATGATCAGAAATCCCAAGGGTCACTTCATAAGGAGCTTCTATCGGTATACCAATACTGTCAATTGTTTTAAGGTTTCTACTGACATAACTTACCTGCCTTTATTACCTTCATGGGGTTTGCTTTCGTTGGACTGGCAACGCTAATGCTGGATTCACGTTACTATCTCTTAGGGGCATTAAGTGGCTTTCAATCATTAATAAAACTAATAGCGGCTCATTTGAGCTGATTAGTTTTTGGCTTTCCGCTTGAATACGTAAGAGGCAAGCTGACTGGACTAAATTTCGCGTGCGCGCGGATAGCAAATATTAGCAGTTTAAGATTTATGTCTTCTCCTTGCCCTCCAGTAAGTAGGACTATAGTCCGACCGCGCTAACCGGGCTGCAAGGTTATTCAGGTGATTTTGTGACAAAATAGTCAGTCGTGACAGCTGAAGTGGACGAGGTATCTGCCATACTGTGCTTCAATGACAAACTCTTCGTGCAGGGAGCCATACCACACTGGCGGGCTGGTGATGAGATTAAAGAACAGTGCATTACCTGTCATTTCATTGAGGTCATCTGTAAAATTGGCGAGGAGATTCTGCTTGAGTGAGAAAGGCAGAAGTTGCATATCTTCATGCTCAAAGAACCATAAAGCCACTGTCTTCATAAATGTTTTTTGAGAGCATGCTTTAAGATGCGGGTGCCAGTATGCAGCCGGAAACTTATCAGTGATGGACGAGTGATACATCGCCAAAGACGTCAGCATGCTGTCACTTTCCTCAAGTCTAATCACAAAATAGTCAGACACGCGGTTTGCCGCATCATTCATACAGCCTACAGCCCGCATAAATCCTGAAAGTCGTTCCGCATATTTGTCCATTTTGCCTCTCTAAGCGCGTTGCCCTATCCGAACTGGTGAATATAATTACATATTAAGAGTAACTTTTCTGGACATCACAACACTTCCCTTAGTGCATATTTTAAGGAGCATTAGGGGATATTAGAACCTTGAACCGCCCCTCAATTGACCAAGACAAATTGTCTGTAACAACTTCCGCTTCTGGCACAAAGCGGACGACCCTTGATATTCTTCTGCAGCATACCCAGTCTTACAGCGCCAGACCCCGAACTCGGTCAAATTCCCGCGAATTGTTCGTCACCAGAATGGCGCTCACCACAACCGCATGTGCGGCAATCGCCGTGTCGTTCATGCCGATTGGCATACCAGCCAGCCGAAGTGCCGCTTTGCCGTGGTCACATCGACCGCTACGCAATCCAGGCCAGGATGGCACCGAGGCAGGCGCAGAACGCGTCACGCAGCTAAGCGTGGCGCGACGGAGCCATCATGCCGGTTGAGCCGAAGTGCATTTCGGAACAGGTGATGGCCGGGAAAACGTTATGCTGATTACATCAGAATGTGTAGTTCACGCTTACCGAGACGCTACGCGGTTCGCCATAAACGGCAGAGTCATCGAGGTAGGAGTAGTATTCGCGATCAAACAGGTTGCGGACATTTGCCTGCACCGCCAGCTGTTTTGTCAGCTGATACTGCGCGAACAAATCGACGAGCGGATAGCTGCCCTGGTAAAGGCGCTGCGTCTCGCCGTCCGGACCAGTAACATCTTTGTACACCCGATTCTGCCAGTTCACGCCGCCTCCTACGGTCAGATCCGGAAGCTCCGGGACGCGGTAGCGGCTGAACAGCTTCAGCTGTGTCTGCGGCGCGAAGCTGTTGAAGCGGCCATCTGAATCACGGACAACGTAGCGGGTCGCGCTGAAGGTAAGCTGCAGGTTGTCGCTAACGGCACCGTTCACCTCAAACTCCGCCCCTTTGCTTACTGCGCCTTTGGTTGCGCGATAAGCCTGTTCGGTGGATCCATTAACGAATTCCCCGCTGATGGCTTCTCCCGCATTCTCCTGTTCGATGCGGAATACGGCAACGTTGGTGGTCAGCCTACTGTCCATCCAGTCTGCCTTCAGGCCGGTTTCATAGTTTTTACCGGTGGCGGGTGAGAGCCATGCACCCTCTTTTGTGCGTTTGGTTTGCGGGGCAAAAATTGAGGTATAGCTGGCGTAAGCGGAAAGGCTGTCGTTTATGTCATACACCAGTCCGCCGTAAGGCGTGGTGTTATATTTACGCATATCGCCGCTGCTGCCGTCTGAGCTGTACTGGGTATAACGTGCGCCAACGAGCAGTGACAACGGATCCGCCAGCGACAGGCGTGCCGCCATATACGCCGATTTTTGCCGCACGATATCATCCGCATTTTGATACCAGTCGCCCCATTCCGGCTCGGCCACGCTCCCGTTCCAGCTATTGTTGAAGATTCCAATGCGATCGCTGTCCATCGGCCCGTCTTTACTGAAGGTGGCATTATGCTGACGGCTATAGCTGGCCCCGGCCATCAGCTGATGTTGACGCCCGAGCAGTTCGAAAGGCCCGCTGGCATAGGTGTCAAAGGAGTCCAGGGTGCGCTTGCCGCGATCCTTACTTCCCCAGCCTGAAGCACCTTCGCCGGTGGTAACCTCCGGATTGCCCATCACGTAAAGCAGGGTGTCGCTGAACGTTTGCTCGCCGTGGGTTCCATTAAAACGAACCGACCAGCCGTTATCCCAGCTTTGGGTGAGGTTAGCGAAAACTTTACGCGATTCAACGGCGTATCCCGTCCAGTCCGCCGAGGTATTGACGTTGCGATCGTAACGGGTGCGGCTGCCGTTACTGTACAGGCTGGGTAATCCGCCCCAGGTCGGATTGGCGGTGTTTGTTTGCTGATAATCCCAGCCCAGTGAGGCCGTAGTGTGTTCCGTTACATCGCCTTCAATTACGCCATAGAGAAATTTCTTGCGCTTGCCATATCTGTCGAGCCAGCTGTCCTGGTCCTGATAACCTGCCACTACGCGCCCGCGCAGGGTACCGTCGGAATTGAGCGGCGCGGAGATGTCGCCCACATAGCGCTGTTTGCTCCAGCTTCCGTAGCTTGTGCTGACTTTGCCCCTGAAGGTTTTACTGTCGGCACGTTTACGCACCATGTTCACCGTTGCTCCCGGATCGCCAGCGCCGGTCATCAGGCCGTTTGCGCCGCGCACAATCTCTACACGATCGTAAATGGCGGTATCTTCCTGCGCGTCGCCAAAGTTCCACGCGTCGCCCATTGATGTGGGGATCTCATCGTAGGCGAAATTGGTGATTTCAAAGCCGCGGGAAAAGTAGCTGGAACGTTCGCTATCAATCTGCTGCGACGAAACGCCGGTGGTGTTGGTTAATACCTGATCGATTGTTTGCAGGTCTTGATCCTGAATGCGCTGGCGAGTGATGACGCTTAAGGACTGGGGGACGTCACGCGGTATCAGCAGCATTTTGGTGCCTGAACGAGTGGTTTTTACCGCATAATCCTGCTGCGAATCGGCGCTCCCGTTCCCGTCGCCGTAGACAATCATCTCTTGTTCTTTCGTATCCTCATCCGCCATTGCCGGGTGCATGACGGCGGACATCGCCAGTGCAAGCAGTGAAAGTGAGAAGGGAGTATGAATTAACCCTGATGGCGCTTTCGCGCGATTAATCCTGCTGTTAAGAATCATCATGTTACCTGTCAGTTATTGTCGTTTTTGCAAATCATTTATATAAATAAGAATGTAAATGATAATTATTTACTTTATTATGCATGGGTTATTTTGTAAGTTAAATGTAAATAAATGCATATTTATAAAAACGCCACGTTTCCAGTATGACGGGACAATAAATGAACAGATTTCAGTGGATAAAAGGAAAGACATGGGGCTTCAGCGTCCTTACTGCGGCGTTAACCCTGAGCGCAACGGCGTCAGCTGCTACCGCTGATTCGGCTGCGCTTAAGCAGCGCGAACTCGCTGACGGTCTGTATGAGATGGTTTACTCCCCAACGGCAAACGCACTGTACGTCGCGAGTGCGCAGGGTTTCAAAAATGTCAACGGTGGGGTGCTTTATAAACTCGATCCCACAACGCTTGCCACACAAGGTGAAACCCACACCGACCTGAAAAACTTCGGCATGGCGGCGGACGATAATGGCAAGGTCTACTACACCACCAACACCCTCGATGGCGGGGTGTCGAAAGTGGACGTGCAAAGTGGCAAGGTGCTGCAGCGCCTGATGTTTCAAGGCAAAGATAAGGATGGCGACCCGGTTGGTGCGCGTGAGATCCTTTTCCACAAGGGACAACTGTTTATCGGCGGCGTTGCCGACCCTGGGTTCATCTCCGTGGTTGATGCCAGCACCATGACGCTAAAAGCCCGAATCGAGAATGCCGGAAAATGGGTGACGGGGATTATCTATTCCCCGTTGACAGATCGCATTTATGCCGCCAATGGCGGCGGTGAAGTTCTGGTGATTAACCCGGGCACGCATAAAATCGAACAACGCTGGACACCGGGAGATAAAAAAACGTATTTGTTCCTGAACATGGCAGAAGATCCGGCCACTGGGCGCCTGTTCGTGACCGATGATTCAAAAGCCAAAACCACGCTGGTATTTGATGAGCGCAGCGGGAAAGTTATCAAGTGTCTTGAAGGCGATGCGCTGGGAATTAAGTTTAACGCGAAGCGTAACGAAATTTTCATCAGCCAGCGTGAGTCAAAGAAGGTGCTGCAGCTTGATGCCGGCAGCTATGCTGTGAAAAACAGCTGGAGTTTCACCAGCCATCCCAACAGTCTGCTGGTAACACCGGACGGCAAAACTTTATACGTAACAGTGAAGCAGGACTTCAATGACGACAGCACTACGAAAGGCCCGGATAGTGTGGTTCGTATTTCGTTAAATTAAAAAATATACAGCTATCCTGTCAGGGATGGCTGACATATAAACGTGGACGTTGAAGCAGTATCTGAAGTCCGGCTGACCTGCCCCCACAGATTTGTACATTCCAATATTAGCGGCGTCCGCTCCTCGCTCAAAGCGGACTGTTAGTCCACTGAACTCACAGCCAGGCTCTGATGCCATCAAAATATAAGTTTTCAAGAAGCAGGGATAATTCATTCCATATTGGCCGCACTATAAATACAATATTTAATTATTAACTGAGGCATAATGGTCATTAATTATTTGCATAAGAACAACTCTGGATGTTTCCTCAGTAGAAAAACTAAAACTTTTGCTCAACTTCTAGAATATCATTGAGCTGAAGAGAGGTACACCCTGATAGGAAATTACCATTTTCTTCGCCATGTTTTCTTCAGTTATTTTCGCCATTTCCTTACTGCAGGCATCATTGAAATTGAACGAAAGGTGCTCTGATCTATTTCGCTCCGCTTGGTATGTTCTAAGGATTTAATACACGACGGTTGGAATACGTATTTTTGTGAATCGACCGAAAGCTCAAACGCACTTTTTTTCAGCCTGTGCAGTCGCTGTGAGCAGCATAAAAACGCATAGAGCTCTAACTTTGATAAACATTTATACTCCAGTATGAAATTCAGTTTGCCATCTAGCTAAGTCAAATTTTCGCTAGGTTACCGATGACATGCCCCCGGCATTAGATAAAAGGCTCAGTTAGTAATGTCGGTTTCTTTACCTTCTAATTTTCCATTTCTCCAGCTTACTGCAAATTCAGCCAGCGTCTGGTAATTCATCGATGAATGAGGTCTGGACTCGTTATAGTCCTGCCGCCAGTCATTAATGATTTTCCGAGCATGGAGAATATCGCTGAACCAGTGTTCATTCAGGCATTCATCCCGAAAGCGACCGTTGAAACTCTCAATAAATCCGTTCTGCGTTGGCTTACCTGGCTGGATAAATCGCAACTCTACACCATGCTCAAAGGCCCACTAATCGAGTGCTCGGCACGTAAATTCCGGGTTCTGATCGGTTCTTATTGTCGCCGGATGACCACGAAAGAGCGCGATGCTGTCCAGAATACGCGTGCCCTGAACGCCTGAAATACCGAAAGCAGCGGTGATCGACAGACACTCCTTAGTAAAGTCATCCAAACAGGTCAGGCACTTAACCCGACGGCCGCTGGCCAGTGCATCCATGAAAAAATCCATCGACCAGGTCAGGTTCGGCGCATCCGGGCGAAGAAGCGGAAGCCGCTCCGTTGCCAGGCTTTTACGACGCCGTCTGCATTTTACGCCCAGCCCACTGAGATGATAAAGGCGGTACACGCGCTTGTGATTAACATGAAGGCCTTCATGGCGCAGTAACTACCAGATGCGTCGGTAACCAAAACTCCTGCGCTCTAGTGCCAGTTCAGTGATGCGCCCTGATAAATGCGCATCAGCCGCCGGACGCTGAGCCTTGTAGCGGCAGGTCGACAGGGGCAAACCTGTAAGCCGGCAGGCACGACGTTGCGACAGACCGGTCGCATCACATATCAACACCACGACTTCCCGCTTCTGGTCTGTCGTCAGTACTTTCGCCCGGAGCCATCTGAAGTGCCTCCTTATCCAGCATGGCTTCGGCAGGCAGCTTCTTATGCCTGGCGCTCTCTTTCTCAAGCGACTTCAGGCGCTTAACCTCGGGCACCTCCATACCGCCATACTTATTATGCCAGGGTAAAAGGTGGCGTCGGAAATGGCGTGCTTACGGCATAGCTCATGGGCAGAAACACCGGCTTCGGCCTCGCGGAGTATACTGATGATCCGTTCGTCGGAAAACGCTTCTTCATGACGATGTCCTCATGTGGCTTATGAAGACATTACTAACATCGCGGTATATTAATCAACGGGGAAGCGGGTCAACGAGCGTGTTGAAGCAATGAAACGCTTTCCTGTCCCGGCTTTGTGTTATTGCACGAATGCCACCACAGGTGCTGATAAGTACGCTATGAGCGATAAGCGTAAACTATTCCTATACATTTTCATCACGCCAGGGTCCCGTTGCAGAATCAGATCTCCTGAGTACCGATGACAGTGATCAATAGAAGACTGATGCTTAAGGTTTTCAGAATATGGAGGTAGGAAGGGCTTGAGTGAGCAGTTAGAATCAGCCCTTTAACTGGAGCTGAAGCTATGAAAAACGTAGTACTGAGCATGCTGGCCAAAATATCTCATATTGATGCAGACATGAAACAACTGACGGCGCGCGTCGAGGCACAGTCGCTGCTGATCAGCGCACTTGTTATGGCGGTGAGCCGGCAGGGCGGTGTAACGGAGATGATTGAAAGTGCTAACAAGGCCATCAATACCGTGATTGACTCTGCTGAGTCCGATGAAATGCTTAAATCAGATGCCACCACTCTATTAAGTGAGCTGCAGAGTCTGCTGAGTATTTCGACTGCGGTCGATGCCGCGGATAATAAAATCAATCATGAAGGCCTTGATAAACTGTCTGGCGTGACATCGCTGAGTGGACAATAAATTTGAGGGCAGCAATGGTGCGGTTTTAAAACCCTTTGATATACAGCAATCCTGCTATTGGTTAATTTGCTGACTTCAAACTATTTTACCGTGTGCAAATACGAGGTTTGATTTGTGCTCCCCATTAGTACGTATGAAATACTAATTACTGGTCCGCTTCGTGAAAAAAGCGGACCAGTGAGCAATGCTGTCTGCCAGGTTGCAGATTGGGTTAAGAGCAGATAAGGGTATTGAGCGGGTTTACCTGGCCATCGGAGAAAGGTTGAAGTTAACCAGCAAAATGCATCACTGGCTCAAGAAGCCTTTTCGGCTTCTAAATCCCCGCAGGAGCAGGCTGAAACCTTGTCGAGCCTGGTCTCTACGTTTATGCTTAGCGAAAATCCAGGGTATGTCGGATTCACGGCAAGTGCTCCGTTCGGCAGAACACAACAGCTTCCAAAAAAACTGCATCGGCTGCCGGTCAAACCCGTAATACAGACTTGAAAAGTTTATAATTTTTGACTTTTACACCTGATATATCATCTACATGAAAGCGCTGCTGTATCAGCGCTTTTTGTTTGGTTAAAAACACATAGTCTGTCGTATCTTTGCTGTAATTGTCGCTAAAGTATATTCCTGATACGCCTGCCCGACATTATGCCTTCCTGCTTATAGTGTACAAGTGAGCTCAAGGAATGACCGCTAACTGGATAAAAAACAGAGCATTATCATGCCGTCACCGGGCTGAACAAGCCCGGCGGATCCGGGCGCGTCAGTGCTGTGCTTTATCGATCGCCGCCAGAATCTACTCCGGTGACGCCAGCCCGGCAAAGACGGTGATGGTGTCAGGTGAGGCCTTCTCCACCGGCATCACAATCAGTCCAGGCGTACTCGTGAGTCCCAGCGCCTGCGCGAGCGCATCGTTTTTTTTCCAGAACAGGGGCATGGTCCACGGCATTCAGCGCATCCACGCCGACGGCGTGAGCTGCCGCCTTAACATCCTCTGTCGTCAGGTCACCCTCGATGTGCCCAGAGTGATAAATCTCGTTATGGCAGGTCAGGTAGCCTGTTGCACCTTTCGCTTTCCAGACCCCGATACCGTACAGCGCCGCCAGGGACGACGTCTCCCACTTCGCTGCACATATCTTCCACTCCTTAAAGATGTAACGCACGTCAGGGCGGGTTTTCATCACCGGTTCCATGCCCGGTGCCAGCATGCGGCAGAAAACACGGGTAATCAAAATCCTCAATCACGGCCACTTTCCTGTCCCCCGGGTCTGTCACTGACCGCACCAGTATTTCCGGATGTGCCAGTACATAATCTGCCGCAATTATTTTGTCCTGCCCTTCCTGCCTGGCGTGAATATAGATATTATCTTCATGGAGGCGTGGCTTTAAGCCAGGTTTTGAGCGCCGACGGAGTCAGTGGCCGGGAGAAATAGTAGCCCTGAGCCTCATCGCATCCGTATTCCCTGAGCAGATCAAGGGTTTGCTTATCTTCCACGCCTTCGGCGACCACCATATAATCCAGATCTTTCAGCATCCGAATAACGCTGCTGGCAATGATGCGGCTGCCCGGGTCATTTATCAGTCCGGCGACCAGCGATTTATCCAGTTTGATAATATCGGCAGGCATGGTGCGCAGGTAGCCAATATTGCTGTAGCCTGCACCAAAGTCATCCAGCAGGATCCTGAATCCGACCTCCCGCAACACGGCCATATTGGCAAGGGCCACCGGATTCTCGGTAACGATTTCATTTTCCAGGCATTCCAGTCCCAGCAGGTGTGCAGGCAGGCCGGCACCGTGCATTTTTTCTGTCAGGGTGGCGGCAAAGTCTTTTCGGGACAGGTCGCTGACGCTGACGTTAACCGATACCGGCAGTAGCGGTAGCCTGACAGACCAGACTGTCAGCTGGCGAACGGCTTCGTTCACCACCCAGTCGGTCAGGCGGTGCATCAGGCTGGTGAAATGTGCGACAGGCAGGAATTCTGCCGGAGAAAGTTCACCTCTTTCAGGGTGGCACCAGCGGATAAGGGCCTCCAGACTGACCGTCTGACCGGAGGTCAGTGATACTTTGGGCTGATACACCAGATACAACCCGCCTGTGTTGCTCCGTAATGCATCGTCCAGATCATTCATCAGGGAAAAATAACCGTTACGCCGGGCATCGCTGAGTTCATCAAACGTCTGGGCACTTACATTCTTGCTGATGGCATCATGCAGCGCGCTGACTGCCCGCCTCAGGATCTCCTGGGGTGGCAGTGATGCCGGCACAAAACAGACCTCACCGGTGTGGATGGTCAGGTTCATGGCTACCCCATTTTTGGGGTGGCCGCTGAGATCACGCAGAGTGTTTGCGACAAACGGTGCAGTGAACCGATCACCGGCCGGCGCCAGAATCGCGTAGCGGCCCACTGCCACCGTATAGATTATTTCAGCAGGTAATAAAGACAGCCTGTCACGGAGCAGTAAGCCAGTATCACGAAGCAGTGCCTCAACAGGAGCCATGCCCAGGGCGCGGGCCAGTTCATAAGCCCTTGGCATATCAATGCAGTCAATTAAAGTCAGCCGCAGCAGGCTTTGCGCGTCATCCTGCAGTGTCCCCATGTGGCGTATCAGCGCCTGACGGTTTGGCAGGCCTGTCGCGGCATCCGTGAAGCCCGAATAAGCTGATGGCTCTCATCAACCACAGAGATAAAGCTTCCGGAGATCCCCAGTGAGTCGCAGGTAAAACGGACAAAATCTTCCAGCACCTTATCCCTGTTTTCATCGGACGTTCTGAGTGCGTCCATGGCCTCCTTCCGCTTCTCTTCATTATCTCTGAGATCGACAAGCATAAAATGGCTCCGGAGATAGAGTTCACGGGTGGAGTAAGACCGAGAAAGCACGCGTTTTAACTGACCCGTAAAATTAAGGCTCAGCATACGTTTAACCCGGTAAAAAAACAGAGTGTATGTGCCCATCAGTATTCTTCTGAATGCCCCCGCCGGGACTGAATTCTGCTTCAGGCATTACCCGCACCAACGGGTTCACTGAAGCAACGGAAGCCAGCCTGTTGCGTGAAAGAATTTTTCTGAGTAAATGCGTGAGCATCATGTGTACCGCATGAAGTAATGACTTTTCTGGTTATCGGCAATACTTCAGAAATGCATTATCTATTTTTGTGATAGTTTCCGTTGTTTATTGTTTGTATTTAATCATGAGAGTCATAACCAGACACGCTCTGTTCAGGTATAAACTTTTGTCACAACAACCAGGCTGAGCCATAATTCTCCGGAGAGTTATCTTAAGTTGAATTCACTCGTGAAGTCAGTTGGCTTCATTACGTACAGGAGGCGTTAATCATGGGGCAGGGAGAGACCGAAAAGATTGCAGGAGAACTGATCAGACAGGCTGTAATGCTTTTAATGGACAGGAATGAGGACATCACCCTCTCTTCTGTTCTTAACATACTGGCAGATTTTCAGATGAGGGCTTTCAACACCGGGCAACTGAATGCCTGTATTCAGGCAATCGCTGATGTAAGCGCCGCCAAGTCTGGCAGTTTACGGGAAGAATCAGCCCTGAAAGACAAAGTGGCCGGGAAGTGCAGTAGCTGCAGAAGCTCTGATAATGTCACTACCCTGCACTGATCAGGATCCTAAAAGCCTTCGGACATGGAAGGCTTTTCCTGTTCTGTCAGAAAGGGTTAAAGATCATCCGGCGTAACACGAACAATCATTTCAAGTGCATTCCGTAAAATGTCGTTCTGCACGACATCGTTTTCCGCTTCCAGACGCCCAATAAGGGCGAGAATAATCTCTTTGTTGGTTATGGCATCTTTTTCAGCTTTTAATAATAGTGTTATTTCATCAATAACGCGTTGTTCATCAGTGTGATCAGTCTGGTTATCTGTTGATACGGAGGGAGAAGGGGCATTAGAATTAGCCATTATAAACTCGCTAAAGGGTGCCGTAATCCTTGACAGCGGGCTGACTGCAACATGCAGCTTCAAATTTTTCAGAATGCTTTGAACTAATATAAAGCTCCAGCAATGTAGCCGGGAACACCATAATGCGCAATAAGTAGCAAAGATATATTTCAGCCAGTGACTGTACAACTTTCATACAGTTCATTCGCTGCTGTTCTGCTTTTGGTTAAACTGCTTTGTCCGGATAAGTTTTCACAGCTCTGGTGTCGCTTCTCGCACAGTAATGAAGAAGGGGGTTTACGTTTCAACATCCACTCCCGTAGTGATGCTGATGATTTCCAGTCAATGGCTTTCCTTAAATAAAGGGACCGGAATGTGTAAGTGTGGACCAGAACTGAATTACTGTATTCCCGTTTAAGCCGTTAATGGTATAAAACAGCCACAATGCCGCCGGAAGAATCTGGCGGCAACATTTTTCAGCATACCCTCATCAGATGCGGAAGGTTTCCACCATGGCGCGCAGGCCATGTGCCTGCTCAGACAATGACAGGGAGGCAGAGGAGGATTCTTCAACCAGAGCGGCATTATTCTGGGTGACACCATCCATCTGGTTAACGGCAATGCTGACCTGAGAAATACCCTGCATCTGCTCAGAAGAAGCCAGGGCAATATTATCCATGTCTTCCGCCAGCCGCCCTACCCTGCTCACAATATTCAGAATACGCTGGCCGGTAACGGCTGCCACCTCCACTCCGTTTTCAACCTGCTTAACAGCCTGCTCAATAAGCTCCTTTATGTCCCGTGCGGCGTTGGCGCTACGCTGCGCCAGTGTTCTTACTTCACCTGCGACCACAGCAAAACCCCGGCCTTCCTCGCCAGCCCGCGCAGCCTCAACCGCAGCATTCAGAGCCAGAATATTGGTCTGGAAAGCGATGCTTTCGATAACGGAGGTGATGTCCTGTACCTTCGAGGCACTCAGGGAAATACCGTTCATGGTCTCAGACATTCTCTGTATGTCAGCCTCACTGGTACGTGCAAGGTTTGCCGCTTCACGTGCTGATCCTGCAGTCTGCTGGGCACCTGCAGTGTTACTTTTGACTGTTGCAGTGAGTTGTTCCATGCTGGCTGCGGTTTCCTGCAGGGCCGCAGCCTGCTGCTCAGTACGGGAAGAAAGTTCCGTATTTCCCTGAGAAATCTCATCCACAGCAAGAGCCACGGAGACGGCAGTAGTCTTAATCTCAGACACCAGACCACGCAGATTCGTCTGCATACCGTTAAGTGATGCCAGAAGGCTGGTAGTGTCATTACCTCGCAAGGGTACCGACGTTGTCAGATCCCCCGATGCAATAGCCGCGGCAAGTATCTGTGCCTGAACGGGCTCACCACCCAGCTGACGCATCAGAGTACGGATCAGCAGCCAACCTGTGATCACAGATATCACAATTGAAAGTGCTGCCAGAATAAGCAGAATGCCTGCTGTTTTCTCTGTTGATGTGCTGTTTTCAGCCACAGTGTCCCGGCTTAACTGCATCTCAACAGCCGTAAGCGCATTCAGCGCATCCAGAAGCTTGAGCTGGGCAGGGCTGGCCGTGTCCATCAGGTAGACAGTAGCTTCATGCTGGCGGTTCTCAAGTCCCATATTGCCGGCGGCAATCAGGGTCTGCATGGCCGCATCTTCCGACGTCAGGACTTTTGTCAGCGCTGCTTTTCCATGAGCGGATACACTGTGCGACATGCTTCTGACCAGCTCCTGGCGTTTTTGTATATAATTCCTCTTCTGCAACATCAGTTTCTGCCACTCGGGCTGCATTTCTTTCGGGTCATTCAGCAGCGCCAGATTACGGACGGCAATTGCCATATCTTTTGCAGTACTGCGCATATCCAGCACGAGTGCAAACCGCGCCATTTTGCTGTTCACGGTATCATTCATCCCGTCGCGCGCCTGCCACAGCGCGTTAAGGGCAATACCTGTACAGAGGATAAAAAGCAGGATGAGGATGCCAAACCCCAAAGCAAGGCGCGTTGATATTTTCATATAAGTTCTCTGTTACACGTAGGAGATAACTGAACGTTATCGGCAACAGAGAACAAATATTAAGTACCTCTGCATTATAATTTAAGTAAAACAGAAATTTAACTATCCCGTTTCCCACAAGAGTCCTGTTGCAGGCTGCCAGCTCAGGTATAACGGTGTCCCCGGAATTAGATCCCCCTGAACAGACAGGGTGTCATCCTGCTTTTGCCGGGCCGGACAAGCCCGGCGGGACCGGGCGCGTCAGCGCTGTGCTTTATCGATCGCGACCAGAATCTGCTCCGGTGACGCCAGCCCGGCAAAGACGGTGATGGTGTCAGGCGAGGCATTCTCCACCGGCATCACAATCAGTCCAGGCGTACCCGTGAGCCCCAGCGCCTGCGCGAGCGCATCGTTTTTTTCCAGAACAGGGGCGTGGTCCACGACGTTCAGAGCATCCACGCCGGCGGCGTGAGCCGCTGCCTTAACATCCTCTGTCGTCAGGTCACCCTCGATGTGCCCGGTGTGATATATCCCGTTATGGTAGGTCAGGTAGCCTGCTGCGCCTTTCGCTTTCCAGACCCCGATACCGTACTGCGCCGCCAGGGACGACGTCTTCCACTTCGGTGCAAATATCGGCCATTCCTTGAAGATGTAACGCACGTCAGGGCGGGCTTTCATTACCTGCTCCATGCCCGGCGCCAGTCTGCTGCAGAACACACACTGATAGTCAAAGAACTCAATCACGGCGACCTTCGCGCCGGCCGGGCCGGTCACCGGCGTGTCAGCATCCCTGAGCAGTGCCGCCTGGTTATCCATGATATTCAGGCTCATGGCCAGCTGCTCACGCGCATGCTGTTGTTGCTGCAGCTTCTGGCTGACCTGCACCAGGACGTCCGGGTGTGCCAGCAGATAATCGGCGGCTATTTCCCCGATGCGGGCTTCCTGCTCTGGCGTGAAAGCTGGCGCAGATGCCGCATGGAGTGGGGTGAAAACAGATAATATGATTGTTGTAACTAATGACAGTGTTGTCTTTCTTGCTTTCACGAGTGCTCTCCTGATTAACGTTCTTTCTGAATGGTACGTGGGGGGGCGTGTTCCTGATGCTCTATCTCGCGTCCGCGCTCCGGCATATCGCGCGGCAGCGGCATGTCACGCTGGTGCTCAGCAAGCTCCCGGGCCACCTGCCCGGCAACGGCACGCTCGCCGGTGGCTTTATCCTGCGACAGTGCCGGCAGCGGGCCGGTACGCGCTTTATCCGCCTGAAGTTCCCGCTCCTCGCCGGCAATGCGCGCAATGTCCTTCCCGTCAGGTGCGGGCTGGCGCGCCTGTGTGGCGTCGTCTTTCAAACTGAGACGGATATCCGCGACACGCTCTTCTTCAGGCAGCACAATCCGGCTCTGGTACTCCTCATACGCCTGCATCTCCTGCTGACGCTGTGCCTCTGCAATCGCATATTCATCGCTTCCCCGCAGCGCCTGAATGGCCTGCTCAATAGCACGGGCAGGAACAGGTTCATCGTCACGCACGGGGGCGATTGCCGGCAGCGTCACGGCCTCTGACTCAGAAAGCCTGATCGTCTGTGCACGGGCAGCCTCTTCCGACAGGGCTGCGCCCTGGCTGACTTTCAGCATCCACGGTGAAGGCTTCTCGTCGCCGGTCTGCCACACCACGCCGTCTTCCGGATGCTCCCTGACCGCCTTAAACGCCTCGTCAGCCGTGCGTACCACATGGGTGTTCCCGCTGCGGCTGCGCTGCATGACTGCCCCGGTCGCGCCCTCGGTGGCCACCATACGCACGTCACCCCGCATCAGGCGACCGGTGTCACTTGCTACCAGTGAGACGAGCGCCAGTCCGGCGCTGCGACCATTGTTGTCATACAGGGGCAGCGCCAGGGACGGGTCCGGGAAACGCCGGGTGGCCGGGATCACTCTCGCGGTGAGGTTATGCTCTCCCATCGCCTCATGCCGCGACCACGCGCGCCCTGTCGCGGTTTTTCCGACAGGCTGTCCCATCGCCCAGATGACCTTCGCCTGTTTTCGCTCAGTCTGCGGGCTGAGGGCATCGTGCGCCGTCTTGAGATCGTACTCGGTACGTTTGATGCTTTTGACCCACTTTTCCGTCCCGTCCGTGTAGACCTGCACATGGTGTTTTGCACGCGATAACGAAATGTAAAAGGCACGTTTGTGGGCCATCGCCTGGCGGCTTCCCTCCGTCCCTTCCAGCGCCAGTACCGACCCCTCACTGGCACCCTGTGCGCCATAGCCTGTGATGGCCCAGGCATAATCCAGATGCTGTTCGGCTCTGACCTGCACGGGATTGATGGTTTTCCTGCCGTCCGCGCCCTGCAGCACGATGTCCCCGCTGTCGGTCACCTTCTCAACGGTAAATTTCTGGTTGGCAGCCTGACCCCGGTTACGGTCGGTGACGGTGAAGCGCACCACGGCACCCGCTGCGAGTATTTTCTCGCTGCGTTTAAACAGCTCCACGTCGCCGGTGAGCAGCTCGCGGGGTGAAACCATCGCGATCCGGTCATTCTCGTTCCGGACGGTAACAAGCGAGCCGTTATAATCGACGGCCACCACATCCTGATAGGTGTCGCCGCGCTTCAGCACCATCCCCGCTTCCCAGGCTGCCAGCTTGTTGAACTCGTGCCGGGTATGCTTAATTTTTTCCAGAACCGGCACGCTGATTTTTTTCTCGCCCAGTTCCTCACGCGCGTCCAGTGCGTCAAAAATCTCCCGGTTAATGGCTGCGCGATCGTCGTTCAGCTGGGCAATAATGAGCGTTTCGTCCCGTGCCTTCGGCGTGCGGCTGAGCCAGTCAGCCACCAGGTCACTGACCGGGTTGTCTGACTCCGCCAGTCCCTCAGCGGGGGGCTGCCAGTCCGGTTCCTGACGGGCAACGAGATCCGCAGGCTGATGCTTCAGCCGCTCAAGCGCGGCATCGATGCGGTTATCAATGACGTCATGTACCGCGTCACGCAGGTTGACTTCCTTCTGGCGGACAATCTGTTTCATGATGGCCACATCCATCGGGCTGCGCTCCTGAACCAGCCTGAACGGTGCCCCTGATTCCGGGGATTCAAACTGATCGATGTCCCCCATCGACACGCCCCGCCCCCCGCCGGCCTGAATGGCCAGATACGCGGCGGCAGTGTCCTGGTTGCCCAGCATCGAGGATTCATCAATAAGGAACACGCGGTTGCTGAAGTCGGGCTTTTCGCCGGCGGCCTTCATCTGGTCATACTCGACGAGGAAGGATTTGACCGTCTGCGCCTCGATCCCCACCGCCCGCAGCTCCTTCACCGCCTGGTGCGTGGGTGCAAGGCCATGCAGCGCGGGACGAGCGGATGCCGGCAGGGTGTCGAGTGCGCTTTTCACCGCACGCACCTGGGTGGTTTTCCCCACCCCGGCATACCCCTGTATACCGGTAAACTGGTCCCGGCTGTTGAGGACCAGCTGCGCCGCCGCCTTCTGTCCCTGCGTCAGGCCGTCGGGCAGGGTATTATCCACCTGCTCCATCAGGGGTGCCTGGGTGTCCTTGCCCGCAACAATGGCGCTGATGATGGTTTTCTCCATCTCCCAGGTCGCGCGGGCAACCAGCAGGGGCTCTGTTTTGTTCGGGACGCGGATAAGGCCACCGTTTTTGATCATCGCATTGATTTCACGCGTCACCGCCGTAAGACCCGGATGAAACGCCGTCGCGGCCTCGGCCAGTTTCAGCTCGTTGAGGGTGACTGACTGTTGATCGGCAATGGCACGCCGGACCGCCAGCGCGGCGTCACTCAGCACACCGGCCTGAAGTGTCCTGACGGCGCTGCTGATGTCGGCCTCACCGCTGAGTTTCGTGACAAGCTGCACCGGCGAATTGTCGACACGCATTCGCTGCAGCCGTGCCTCCGCCCGGTCCTGCGTCTCGGCCGTAAATATCTCGGCGCGGCTCCCGGACTGCGCCAGTGAGTTCATGGTCTGGGCAGAGATATCACGCGAATTGAGAGCGGCCAGCACCACGCCGGTGTCGTTGTCACGGTTGCCCGGCCCGGCCACGTAGCCGTGGGTCACATACAGCGGCCTGTCTGCCGGTAGCGTGACGGCCTTTCCGTCCCGCATGACCCCGATGCCCTCCGGGCTGATGCCGGTCACGGTCAGCCTGTCTTTTGCCTTCAGGCCTGCGCTGCGGTCGGCGGCCAGCGCAATCAGTTTGTCGCCGCCGGCAACGTGCAGCTGCTCGCTGTTGAAGAGTCGCCAGTCGGCAGTCAGATCGCTGATTTTCTGTCTGACCAGTACCCCGTCGCTGTCGATAAGCGACAGCATCCGTGTCTCCTCATGCACCCTGTCGATGATGAAGTGCCGGGCTTCACGCTCCGTGCGGTCCTCCAGTACCTGACCGGCACGGTAAGACCCGGTCATGCGGCGGGTTTTGCTGTCCAGCCACACCGGTGTGCGGGCCTCAATGGTGACACCGTCACGCTCAAGCTGTCCCGCGTTCTGCAGGGCATCGCGGATAAGTCCGGTCAGATGCTTCTGCTCGCGCTGCCCAATCACCACCGCCGTCACCGGCTCCGTGCCGGGATTCAGCTCCGCAAAGCGGGTGGCCAGCGCACTGTACCGATCGCGCTTGTCAGCAATGCTGACCACCTCCGCCTCAAGACCCGGCGACGGCTCCGTGCGGCGGCTGCGCCTCACACCGGCAGATTCCAGCACTGACATGGCATTCCCGTTTGCCTGGCGGCCCGCGCTGTCGAGAAAGACCAGCTGGGCGTCTTTTTCCCGCGCCTCACCCAGCAGGATCAGCGTTTCCTTCAGCCCCAGACGCTCTGCACCCTCAATAATGAGCGTGCTCTGTGGCCGCAGGCTCAGTTCCCCCTTCAGCAGCTGCTGGCGCCCGGTGATGTGTTCCCGCAGTACGTCTGATTTTGCCAGTGAAATGGCACGTTCAGCCGAGCTGGCCAGCACCTTCACTTCGCGGCCATGCGCGGCAGAAATACCGGCCAGCTGCTCCGTCAGTTCACGGATGCCAGCCACGCCCTTCGGGGCATTCATCAGTACCAGGGCATCCTTCTCAACAGGCTCAAGGGCGGGCGGCGCGTACTGTGCCGGACGGGTGAAGCTGACAACGTGCGTTTCGCTGAGGTGCTCCTTTCCCAGCGCCTGAATGGAGAGCTCATCGAGGAGGTGATGGCGGGAAGTGAATACTCCTTTCTCCGCATCAAGCGGTACAATCAGCCCGTCCTTCAGCGCCTCATCCAGTGCCAGTTTGATTTCTTTGACGTCGGGTATTTTGTCGCTGAATTCGGTGGTGCTCAGCAGCAGTTCACCCCAGGTAAACCGGGTTTTGCTGTCGCTCAGCTGGGAGACCGCCATGCGCACGGCATCCGTCACCTCCTGACGGACGTCGGGCTGCTGCGAATCTGCCGTTTTCACGTTCCCGCCCCGCTCTGCGCTCGCCGGTGCGCTGCGCTCCGGAATACTGCGTGCAGGCACAGGCTCAGCCGGGTCACGCCCTTCTGCAGACCGCGCCGGTTGTTCCGCGTCGCGCTGCCCGTAACTGCGTGTCACCTGCTCATCACGGGCAGGCTGTTCTGCGGGCGACGGCGCTTTGGTTGCGTCCGGTTGCGTGGTGTCACGAACGGGTTGCCGGTGCGCTGCAGGGATGGCCACCGCCCCGGCGTCCGACGCATCGCGCGGCACCACGCTGTCCTGGTAGGCTTTCATATCCCAGCCCTTCTCTTTCATCTGGGTCTGCCAGCGCTCCATCAGGCGAAGACGGGAGGGATCAACTTTGGCTTTACGGGTGTTCTTGGCGGCGATATCGAGGCTTTTCAGCGTGGCCTCGGCACCGACGGCACCGCGCACTTCCCGGCCGCGCGAGGAATACTCTTCCCGGACCGCTTCCGGCACGGCCTTAATTTCCCACATCCCGTGTGGCCCGACTTCCTCAATTTCATGCCCCAGGGTTTCCACGCGATCACGCAGGGCGGTGCGGTAAAGTTTACCCAGCGTGACCTGCATTTTCATCACCGTCTCGATAAAACCGGCGTTGTGGATGTAGTCCGTGGCCAGCGCCTTCCATTTGCCGTTCAGCTCCGTCATGTTGGCAACCAGCATGTGTGTGTGCAGCTGCGGATCGAGGTTACGGGACGTGTCGTGTGTGTAGAGCGCGGCCACCATTTTCCCGGTGGGGATGATGGAGGTTTTGCCGTCCACGGTTTCGCGCGCGGAGATCAGTTTTTCAACGTAGCCTGCCGCCACCCGGACGGCATGCTGATGGGCTTCAAGCATTTCTTTGTCCCCGCCCACCAGGGCGAGGATGGAGACACTTTTCGGGGCCGAAAACGTCAGGTCATGACCGGGGCGATGGGAGTGGATACCGTTGACCTCCTTACCGAGCCGTGAGCCGTCAGGCAGGCGGCCCTCGAGCACGGCCGTCAGCTGGTCGCTGCGCACCGGCCCCTCCAGCCCCAGCGCACTGGCCCCCTCACCCAGCCACTCGCTCTCCAGCTGCCCGAGGAAATAGTAGTTGTCTTTATTGCTGTAGTAGCCTGCCGCATCACCGGCAGACACGATGGGTGCGGGTGACATCATCGTTCGGGTTCTCCGTCATAATCGCGTTCAAAATCGGCTTCATCAAAGCCGGGGTCTTCGGGATGGCGGTTAACGAGGATGTATTCCTCCTCGCGCTCCATCCGCTGGCGGGTATTCCCGTCTTCGTTGTGGTGTCCGGACGCGGTTCCGGGCTGGCCGGCGGTCTTCAGCTCCAGCCCACCGTTTTCCAGCTGCGTGACCTGCATTCTGAGTTCCTGTGCCTCACCGCCGCTTTCCTCGGGATCCCCGTCCGTTGCTGCAGGTTTACGACGTGCCCGGTTAAGCAGGTCAAGTGCGCCACCAGGCGGTGTCCCGGCATCACGTTCCCTGCCGGTTGCGCGCGCGAGCACACTGAGCGCATTGCCCGGCAAAGGTTCAGGCGTGGGTCTGGCAGCGACCCGGACGGGAACGGGAGTTTCAGAAACGGGTGCCGGCGGCACACTCATAACGCCACGCTGCGTCTCAGCGTTGTCACGGTGTGGTTCAGGCGCAGTAATGCGGGGTGCCGGTGCCGGCACAGACTCAACAGGCTCAGGGGCCGGAGGCTGCACGGCTTCTTTACGGGCTGGCTGTGCCCGCTGCGATGGCGTGGCAGCAGGAGCCGGACTGACCGGCTGACCTGACGGCTGTGCATCTGGTTGTGCCGCTGCTTTTTCCAGGTGCTCTTCCCCGGTCGGGAATACCAGGCCGGCCAGGGCCGCATCGCGCTCGTTCTCCCTGATGACCTTTTCCAGCTCGGGGCTGAGGGCGTCACGGATATTGCGCTCCTGCAATGCGGTGTTTATTTTTTTGATGTTGCGGTACTTCAGCGCCAGCTTCACCACCGGGTATTCGCCCGGCAACCGCACATAAAACTTCAGGTTACGCAGCTGCATGACGTCTTCATAATCAACGATGGGCTGGCTGACCTTGTCCTTGCCCAGGGATATCCCGTCACGCACCTGATCGAGGCCGTAGGAGTTCTGCTCGCGTGCCTCGCGGCGTCGCTGATTCCCCAGCTCTTCCTCGACCATTTTCGCCACCTCAGCACTCGGTGAGCGGCCATACATGCGCGTGTTGAGCAGGTCAAAAATCGCTTTGGCCACTTCCCGGCCATACGAGTTGATAAGCTGCGGCATGTTCTGGATACCGATGACAAAACAGCCACCAAACTTACGCCCTTCCGCCAGGGTCTCCTCAAACTGCGGGATGCGCTGAAGGCTTGGCGCTTCATCCATGATGAACCACACCCGGCGGTCGGCGTTCTCCCCCATGCTCTGCAGGTAGAGGGTGGCCATCGACATCCACATCGAAATCAGCGGGCGCACGCTTTTGCGGTGACGGGCCTGGGTGGAGATAAACAGCCAGCTGTCACTGTACTGCTCGCTGGTCATCCAGTTACGGATAGTGAATGAAGGCCGGGTGCCGTCATCCAGCCCCTGGAGAAACCGCAGCGCCTTGGCGTAGTTGGTGACGACCGAGCGGATGGAAATGGCCGTTTTCTCGATTTTCTCTTCGACCAGGTTCGCCGCCGGCGTGTTGGCCAGATACTCGCGCAGGCTTTTCATGCTCAGTGACAGCAGTGTTTTGAGGAATTTCTCGATACTGCGCTCAGGGTCTGCTGACATGCGGATGGCAAGGTCTGAGGCAATCGTCCGGGAACTGGAGACCCAGAACGGATCGGACTCACCTTCCACGGGGATAAGGCTGGTTGCAAAGTTTTCAAAGTCGATAACATCCACGCACTCTTCCCACAGCTGCCAGTTGGCGCAGCGCTCATCATGCGGGTTGAGGATGAAATCCCTGTCCGGGTTGTAGTGGGTCTCGATGAAGGTACAGCCGGAATCGTAAATGATGGCGCGATCGCCGCGCCGGCGGATGATATCCAGCAGCCAGCGGATTGCGGTGGACTTGCCCACCCCGATGGTGCCGTGTATGAGGAAATTCATCACTTCGGCGTTTTTAACCAGGTGCAGGTCGCCGACCCGCAAATCTGACAGCTCGCCATTTTTACGCAGCAGGGCATTGACCTCCGGTGCGAACTCGGTGAGTTTCATGCCGGAGAGGTATTCGTCCTCGCTCTCCTGTTTACCAATCCGCGCGATGTACCAGGCGACGCCGGCGAAGACCGCCATGCTGATCACACCCGCTATCGCTGCGGCGGTCTGCAGATGCCCCGCCAGCCTGTCACCCATGAACTGCATGTACGGGTCTTTCAGCATCTGCTGCAGGGTCATTTTGAGCGTCAGGGTGGTGCTGGTCGGCGCGTGGAAGTAATGAATCTCATAAAACTTCCCCTGACCGGCCGGCATCAGGTCGATGAAACTTTCGTTAACCCGTGCAAACCAGTACCAGCTGCCGTTATCCAGCATTTCCTGGGGCGTCAGCCAGAAGAACAGGCATGCCGTGATGGCACCAAACAACAGGAATACCCAGTAGCCAATCCAGTTGTTCACCTGCAGAAACATGCGCCAGCGGTAGGCGGTCATCTGCCCGCCCTGTGTGAGGTTTTTTCCTTTAAAGCTCATAGATTTTGTCCGGCCGTTATCGCATCACCGGTGTGGTGATGTGCGTTATCAGGGAAGAAAAGTTGAAGCAGGTGTGATTAACCTGGTACTGCGGGGGAGGTCGTTCTATGCCAGCTGGCTCAGCTCATACCCTGCCTGATGACATCCGTCCTCCCAGTCCTGTTCGTTAATGCTCACTGCCGCAGAACGGACAGCGGCGGCCAACTCTGTATAACCGGGTGAATGTCCCGCCCGGGGTTCCAGACCATAGAGGGTGAATACGTAGCCGGCCCAGTACGCAATGTGGGTTTTGTCCTTCTCATCCGGAAGCGAACCGAACACGTTCAGACAGGTGGCTGTCATCAGCAGCTCACTTTCAAGATGGATAAGCGACCATAATCCGGGCAGGTCATGCCGATTGTTTTCAGAATTCATGATGGAAACAGTCCTTTGACGTTAAACCCGCAGCGCTCGCCGCAATCCGGACACCGGCGCAGCCGTTTGTCCGGTGAGGAAGCGAAATATCCACTGAGGGTGAGAAAGGCACATACGCGCCGGGCTGAAAGACATGCAGAAAGGGGTTATGGCGATGAGACTGAACGATAATGCCGGTCCTCCTCCTGCTGTTTAAGTTCATACGTCGCGTCCCTGATGCCGGTCCGCCACGCCTGTTCATCCATTTCAGTGGCCAGGCGTCTGACAGACAACGCCACATCCGCGCAGGCTTCAGAGTCCCACAAACTGGCGTCCAGGCCCTCCAGGGTCATAACGTACCCGGCCCACCACTGCGCAAGCGCCAGCCGCTCATACTCTTCAACGCTTCCGGACTGGCGGATAATGGCCAGGGCATGAACCAGATCGCTTTCCAGCGCAATCAGCGCCAGCAGGTCTTCAGAGCCACCCGGTCTGCGATACGGGATATATACAGACACTATTGCACCTCATCATGTTGCGCCCTTCCGGATACAGCAATGCACCCGACGGCGCTGCGCGCGACAGGTAAGCGGAACCGGAAAGGCGTTGTTAACAGTGAAATCGGGCAGGAGGCCCGGAGAAGAATGCGGGGTTACATAATGCCGGCGATGGACCTGGCCAGCTGCGCCTCGAGCACCGGTTTTGCCTCGTCAAACTTGAGGTTAACCTTGTTGGCGTTCGAGACCACGCGGGTCTGGTATTTCGCCCGGTTGCCCTGCTCTGTGCTGGTCTGCAGCTTCACACCGGATGAGCCCTGTTTCAGCGCCGCCACATTGTCTGTGGTCACGACAGCTTTACTGCGCTCGGAGATTTGCAGATCGGTCACCATCGTGTAGTTGACGTCCTCGACCAGCGCATCAGCCGCCATACCGACAAGGCCTGCCGCCAGACCCGCGCCGAGTGTTGCGCCAGCGGAGCCGGTGTTATAGCCCGTAATGCCCGCACCCAGTGCAGCGCCCGTCACTGCCCCTTCATAACCGGAACTGAGGAAGCCCTGCGACTGGCGTAAATCCATTTTTTCGGCCTTGAGTACGTTTGCCTGTACCCAGAAATACGCGGCGTCCGGAGAGGCTGACACCTGATACCCTTTTGCGGTGAGTTCTGAGGCAATTTTTGTCTGCAGCCCCGACATATCTTTGTCCGACGTATTTCGCACCTGAATATATACCGTTCTTTCAGAGGCAGGCTCAAGCCAGATGGTTTCACTCATTTGTGTTCTGACGTCCAGATTGCGCTTTTTAACTGCTGTGCTCATGGCACCGCAGCCGCTGAGGGCAAAAACAGACAAAGCGATACCGCAAACTGCAAATTTATTCAGTTTCATATTTATTCCTGAAGTGTTTTATAAAAGAAACGCTAACCACCTGGGCAGTGGTTAGCGCTTAGTGAGAAAAGGATGAATTTGAGGGCGACGATTACGTGTAACGGGATAAACTTTTACTTCGTCTAGTATCCACGAGTCGAATCATAAGGTTGATGATTCGTCGGGTCATTAAAATTAGTTCCCCAGCTATTGCCTGCAACATCCAACCCCGACATGCCACCTTGCATGGGAAGGCCCGATGAAGGGTTTATATAATTATCTGTACCACTAATCGAACCAGTATAAACATGAGCATTGATTTCATTTGAACTTAAGTCATTAGACATGCCTACAGATGCAAAATGTCCTTTATATGACTCTGTTGCAATCAGGCCAAGATTTGGGATGCTCTGCACTTGCTCGTTTGTAAGCTCATGAAAGCGTCCATCTTTGACTTTAAAGTACTTGCCTGAATCTTTATCAAAAAAGTATTGGTTTTTGGATATCTTGGCACTACAAACAAATACAAATACAAACGCCAAAACAGAGTGAATTGCGATCCCACAGATTAAAGCTGTTTCACGATCTTCACCTACAGTTGCGGCCAGCCCCCCCAAACAAGCTAACAATGCCAACGAAATATACGTTACCAAGGAGGTTGAGCACATTAATTTACTTTTCTTAAGAGAGAAGTAAATCGCGAGATATATCAAAAAAGCAAGAGAATTCAATATAAGTGACATATATAAGAATGATAAGCCGAAGCGTAGACTCATAACGCCAGCGTAACCTAAAAATATTACCATCGGCATAAAGCAATAAATATTATTTATTGTTCGATTCATAATAGTCACCTCTTGATCCCATTCTTCTTCATATCGTCAATTTCATCTTTGAGCTTGCCAGGGTCTAACTCGTTAAACGGATTGAAATTACTCGACTGATCATATTCTTTCTCTTTACGCTCGAGATTGAATTTTCCTTGAGCGTTATTAGATTCATCCTTAAGCATATCACTGGATGCCTGAACAGTGGATTGTTTTTTGCCTATTTCCACAGAAGATCTGTTGATATTTTGCTCGTTGGCAGATCTTTGTGCTGCCACGCGCTGATGCATCTCTTCCTGTGGCGCAAAGCCCTGTCCTGCCTGCTCCTGAAGTCGTGACTGGTTTTGCTGGAATGCTGTCTGCATATCCTCACCTGGAACCTTGCCGCCACGCACCTGCTGCCCTGAACCGCCCACATTATTTACCGGGGTCTGAGGCGCTGAGTGGCTGTGCCCCGTCTGCTCAGTATGATGGTGTTGTATATTATTTCCACCCGCACGATGGGTTTCCATGCTGCCGGACTCACTGAATCTGCCTGAAGGACTGTTCGTAACCGGCTCGTCAGGTCCATTAGCACGTGCATGGCTGCCCGGAGTGGTAACACCTGACACACTGCGATGCTCAGTATTCCCGTAACCGCTGATTTCAGAACCTGCCGTTTGCGACCCGGTGGTTAACGGAGCACTGCCACTTTCATTGCGATAGGTCTGGCTGCCACCCGTTTCGCTGCCTGCCGCATGATTACCACCGCTGACAGTATGATTACCGCTCTCGCTGGCAAAGTGCTGATTGCCGGAGGATGCAGGGCTGTAGGTACCGCCTTCAGACTGTCCACCGTGCGAAGACATTGCGGCATTAAGCGGCTGCGGTTCACCGGCGGTGCGGACGATGTGCTCTCCGCTGAAAGCGGCGTGCTCATTGCCGCTCTGCAGATCGCTGCGCCCCTGTCCATAGTCGCCCATAATTTCAGGCTTGAGGCGTTCGTTAACAAATTCCATCGCGGCCTCTCGCGCAGTCGGGGCGCTGGTCAGCATGGACTGCGCCTTGTCTCCATAGCGGTTGGATGCCCAGTCCACGAACTCCTGCGTATAGTTGGTATCAAGCGATGCACTCTCGTTCTGAGCAAGTGTGGCCATGCGGCTGAATTCGTTGCTGTTCGTCGAACTGGTCGTGAACTGATGGTACTGGCTTTGCGCATCGTTAAGCGTGGCAGCAAGCTGCTGAACGTTACTGGTGCCAGCATTTTCGGAATGGATCGCAGACTCGTTAACGCGGCTGCTGGACACCATATCCATGCCTTGTTTAAAGTCACGTACAGCTTGGCTGTTTTCATCATGACGATGTTCGTTTGATGACATACCACTATCCTGTATGCCTCTAGAACTACCAGTAGAATGACGCAAATCTGCGCCGAGATGCCCCTCTGCGCCAAATTTCACTACAGCAAGGTTAACGCCTCCACTTGCTGTAGCTTTAACGCCTGCGGAAAGTGAACCTTGGTTACTGATATCCATCAGCTCGTTATACGCCTGCTGGGTAGAGATATTTTTGGCTTTAGCATAGTTCTCCGCTGCAGACATCATCATGTTCGCTCCGCGAGAAGCATTCACGGCCTGGCTGTTCTCACTGCCATTGCTGATATTTTCCGTGCTGCCCGACTGCTTAGTCACCTGCTCCAGCTGTGACCAGCCACTGGTGACGCTGTGGTTGTAGCCGTCGAGCGCCGTCTGCGCCTGCACCTGTGACATGCGCGCCTGCTCCTGGAAGCCGGAGCTGGCCAGCTGGCTGAGACGCATGTTCACCGGCAGGTTGGACATGGCACCGGAGCCGTCGATCACATTCTGTCCACTGGACGTCAGGGTGTGACTTGAGCCGTTATCTGCCTGCCAGGTCTGCTGTCCCTGACGCTGCACCATATTGGTGTCCATCTTGTTCTGGTTCAGGTTGTCCATCGACATGTTATTGAACGACCAGTTGCCGTCTGCGGTAGTGGAGGCCACGCCGGCAGAGCCAAACGCCATCGAGCTCATCACGCTGCCTGCCAGCTGCGATCCCATTGCCGCCGCCCCTTTGGTCAGGAAAAACGACAGCACCGGAATCGACATCGCGCAGTACCCGGCAAGGTTGGCGACATCGGAATGCTGGAGCGCGACCGCATCCCGGTTGGACAGCACCAGGGGGGTTCCCCCTGTTTTTGTCTGCAGCCAGAATGTCGCGGCGTAATTGAGGATGGCGAACATCACCGGCCACATCTGGAAGTACAGAAACCCGCCGATATACAGCTTCAGGGTGTTCAGCCCGAAGAGACTGTGGTTTGCCGCCGCCAGCGCGATGACCAGCGGGAACAGGCAGACCAGGATCAGCATCATGAGCGACTGCAGGAACGGTAACTGCCGCGTGGCCAGTGTACTCCCTGCCGCCCAGCTGAGGCGCTGCTTCGTGGCCGCACTTTCGGTGGCCAGATTCAGCAGGTTCGCGGTGTCCGATGAGCGGGCCGCAAAGCCGCGGATGCCCTGACGGATGGCAGAGTTGGTCACGTTGTTTTTCATGATCTGCGCCGCACTCATCCCGCCGGCGTAGAAGAAGCCGTAACTTTCATTCATCGCGTTGGCCAGCATCACCGCCCCGTTCATCCGGTTTCCGAAGATGCGTTGCGTGAGCATGGAGAAGGTCGGGCTGGTCAGCTGACTGTCCTGGCCTGCGAGCGTCTGGATCTGCGAGGCGGCCTGCTGACAGGTCAGAAACTCGCGGTTCGTCGACGTTGTTTTGAAAATCCCCCGCAGCGGGCTGGGGTTACTGGTGATAAGCCCCAGCGGGTCAGTGGTGTTCAGCAGCTGGTTCACGGTGTATTTGTGGTTCAGCAAAATATCGCCGATGACACAGTTTTCCACGTAGTCAGGCAGCATCTGCGCCAGCTCCGGGTTCTGCGTCTGGATGTCACTGCTTTCCGCCACGATACCGGACCCGAACAGCATGCCGGTTTTGGTGTAGGTCACCGAGTCCGGGCGCGCCATCATATAGTCGTAAAGCTGCGCAAGGCGATACCCGATCCCGGTTGTCACCGAGGCAATGCCGGCCAGCCCCACCGGCACATTATCCGTCACCCACACGGCCGCCGGATCGGTGATATCAATAATCTGAACCGAGCGTTTCGGCACAAGCAGCACAGAGGTGATCAGCATGAATATCGCCAGCCACTGCACGAACACCATCGGGTTACGGCTTTTGGTAAACGTTGCCAGTACGCCGAGCACCGAGAAAGTGCCTGCGATACGCAGCAGGGTGCTCCACGTCCCGGTGCCGAGGATGCCGACGACCGCGTCAAACGCAGACTTCCACATCCCGCCACCGTAGATGGTATAGATTTCAAGCATCAGGGGTTCCCCCACTTGTAGTTGCTCTGGTATGAGCCGGAAACGATGGTTGAGACCTGCTGCTGCAGGTACTGCATGTTGCGGTCGATGCCGTCCAGCGCATTCTGGTCAGCTGCTGACTGGAGTTTCATGTCAGCCAGCAGTCCCTGAGCATGGAGGACGTTGTCGCGCAGTTTTGAGGCCGCTTCTTCCGGCCAGTTTTTCCCGGCCATCGAGAGCGAGGCCTGCTTGACCAGCTCCTGGAGGTACTGAATCATCAGGTCCTGGGCAATGAAGTCACTGACCTGCAGCAGGTACGTCGCGCTCTGCCCCATACTCTGGGCGTTGGTGAGATACTTCAGCACCGGCACGGAGGTGGTGTTCACGAACCCCTTTTCCTGATCCGACAGCGGGGTGTCATTGACCAGTTTCGACTGCATTGAGAGCATCAGGTTTTTCACCAGCGTGACCAGCCCGTTCTGCTCCTGAACGTTGATGCTCACCACCACCGGCGTCAGGCATACCGACTCTTCGTCGCAGCCATACACCTTCGCGGTGCCGCCCCGCATCAACACCTTAACCAGATCGCGGTTATCAACCAGCGGCGTCAGGATGGTCACCTGCCCTTCCTTGTTGAAGATGATGGAGCCGACAGCGCTCATGACCAGTTCTTTCAGCTGGCGGTTGTTGTCAAAAAGCCGGTTGCGGCTGAGCGCATCCCAGATAAGGTTTTTGTTTTTCAGGACCTGATCCTTGTCCTTGTCGCTGGCACGGCTTGTCACACTGTCACTCTTGCCGCCTACAGTGCATCCCTGACGGGAGGCTGCCCAGTCCGCGAACATGTTGCTTTCGCCGGCGATGTCCTGACAGATTTTCTGCTGAGAGACCTGGGTGACCGGCCACAGACCGCCGATGATGCCCTGCGCAGCCTGACACGAACTCATGTTCATGGAGTTGACGTCGTTGGCCAGCTTCTGCAGGAAGTCCTTCGCCTGCTTCAGCTCCGGCACCATCGTCTGCAGCGCGAGATCGAAGGCGTAGCCCTGGGCGTTGCTCATGATTTGCTTCACGAAGCGCTGAATTTCTTCCCCGCTGATCATGGAGAAGGAGCCGAGATAGGCATCGATACCGCCGCAGCCGGCGTTCAGGGAGGGCACCTGCATCGAGATTAGCTGGACGTTTTTGACCGGGTTACGCAGATAAACCGACCCGCCGGTGAAGTACCCGGCGGCCTGCCCCTGCCACGCCTGCGCCTGGGTGACGTTGCCGCTGTAGCCGAGGCTGCCAAAGAAGCCGTTGAGATCGCCGTTCACGTCAGCCTGTGCGGGTGTGATGACCATGCCGGTCAGGAAGACGGCTGCTGCCGTCAGGAGAGGCTTAATCATGGATATTCTCCTGCACAGCGGGCTGACGTGTGAGACGGCGGTGAAGCACGCCGGCGAACTCTCTGGCCACCATCACCAGGACGCTGAGGCAGAGCAGCACCAGAACCCCGACCAGAAACGACAGCACCATGTAGTCCGGGTAGTGAATGAGGATGGAAAGCGTAAACTGCTCGCCGCGCGTCACATCCGGGCGCAGTGACATCAGCGTTTCCAGTGTGAGGCCGGTGCATCGCAGGTAAACGACATGCACGACAAGCAGAAAAATCGCCGCACTCAGCAGTTGCCAGAAGGCTTTCTCTGTGGCGGCTTTTCCCGGCTCGTCGCTCATCATGATCTTCATAACAGCAATTAACCCTGTTCTGAGGCTGTTCATTACGCGCACTCCTTCAGCTGAGCATCCGTAAATCGGGCATCGAGTGGATCGTCGACCGGAAACGCCCTGCTGTCCTGCAGGCATGCGCAACCGGTACGCGGTGAAGCATACGGTGTTGTGGTCATTCTGTTTTCCGTGTGTATTACTGAGGTGTTACCTGCGCATTTGCCGGCAGCGGGGGAAGTGACTGTGGATCAATCTGGTCCATATCAGCCTGAATCAGGCTGGCGTAGCGGCTCTCCAGCGTGCCGATATCCATCACACCCTGCGTCAGGGGGTAGGCCCGCAGGGTGTGGACGTTGACCATGAACGCGGTCGGCGTGGCTATGGGCAGCCCGTTGCCAAAGAACGTCATGATTTCGTCCGCCAGGGGCAGAACCGGATCGCTTTTGCGCGGAATGAGCGGCACCGGAAACGAGGCATCGCCACCGCCATCGAGCGTGTAGGGATACACCCGGATGTTGTGCTGGTCGGCCCAGCTCTTCAGGTCAGGATCAAACTTCGCGCTGTACTGACAGTGTGCCTGCATGAAGACGACCACGGCGTAATCCGTCATGTTGACGCGGCGGCCGTCAGGCAGCTGCATCAGGCTCTGCGGGTCGGCCGGTTTTACCGGCGTCTCCGTCGCGGGTTGCTGCTGTGTGATTTTTGCCGCATCGAGGGCAGCAATTTCATCCCGCGCACCGGCGCTGGCCAGCAGGGGAAACAGCAGTAAAAGCGCGGTCAGGGCATTACTTTTCATCCTGCACCTCCGGGATAACGTCATGGCGGTGTCGCCAGTACCACCACCGGTTACAGGCCAGAAGCAGCGCGGAGAGCGCCATCAGGAGATAGCCTCCCCACAGGCACATTAACTGGGTAAGCCAGGGGTATGCCCCGGTGATATCGCTGAGGCACTTGAACATGATGCCGGCAAAGAAAATGACGACAATCTCAGACAGGGACAGGGCTTTCATCATTTCACCTCTGCCGTTTTTTTATTCTTCTTTGCCATCAGAAGATGAATGAGGCCGCCGGCAAGCAGCAGTGCTTCAATGACGCATAACGGTACCCACAGGCGCTGTTCTTTCACTGTAATGAGGACGGCACTGATATTTTCTGACACGGTGACGGGCACAACCACTTCGGGAGCAAGGCATCCCGAATGGCTGACAGGGCACATCTCAGCGTAGGCATCACGCACCTGCCAGAGAGTGGCGGTATCGGTCAGTGCATATGAAACGTATTCAGACAGCCAGATACTGAACATCAGTCCGGAAGGCAAAAAGAAGAAAAACAGGAGCGAGTTTTCCAGTATCCAGGAAAACCATTGAGGAAGTTTCATGAAATGCCTCGTTTAGCAGG
The DNA here is from genome assembly GCF_014490785.1 of Kosakonia sp. SMBL-WEM22. Classification (NCBI taxonomy): domain Bacteria; kingdom Pseudomonadati; phylum Pseudomonadota; class Gammaproteobacteria; order Enterobacterales; family Enterobacteriaceae; genus Kosakonia; species Kosakonia sp. SMBL-WEM22. The sequence continues at coordinate 106,449 of NZ_CP051489.1, forward strand.
TAACGAAATGAGTGTTGAACAGGAGAAACAGACAGCACACCGACCGGCACTCAGTGCATGCAGAGCGGTGTCAGCTGAAAGCTGAATCTCAGAGGGACAATGGTTTCATGGTGCTATTCCTTCTCCTGCAAAGTCTTACGCAATGATTTCACCTTCCGGCCTGCCCACTCAGCGGCCTCCGGAACGCCAGGCTTACTGCCCAAAAACCACCAGAAAAACGCGCCGGCAAACGCAACGGTCACATACAAATTGCGTATCAGACGATCCACATTTTTCTGCCAGGCAATGGCATCAACGGCCGCGCGCTCACACCTGACCGGCGGCGCTGCAGCGATACCGTTCCCCTGTGGCATAACCGTTTCAACGGGCGTGCTGAGGGGCGGCGCACAACCCCATATTTTTCCGGGCGGGGCGTCCACGACCAGATCGCGGGCGGCATCCAGAAACGTACCGGTAACAGAGTTATTGAACGTAAGCAGCATAAAAAGGAGGAACAGAACCAGTGACGGCGCGGTGACTAAACTGAACCAGGCAGCACGCCAGCAGGCGCGCAGGCTCCGGGCAGCACGGTATGTACTCATGGGTAATCCTCAGAAGAAAGGGTCAGTGACCTTCACGCCGGTTAGCAGATGAAGGCATGTTTAACAGGCACCACACGGGAAAATTCAGTAGCGCGATAAGCAGGTAAAATTTCACCAGGAACCGATCGCCCTTCAGGATGAAATCTGACTCAGGCGTGACGCGCTGCAGACACGGTCGCGGCCAGGGGTCATCCAGCGGCACCACCGCGCAGTCGTGGCTGACAGGCTGTGCGGGTGTCACGGGCACTGTCTCGCTGAACGTTCTCGCCGCGCTGACGAAAAACGCCGACGGCGACGGAACGGACAGCACCAGTGCCAGCAGTAAGATGCCGGGGGCAGTGATAAAGCAGAAAAACACCGCCTGAAGCCCCGACAACACGTTTCCGGCGATCCGGATTTTATTCACGGGAGACTCCTCAGAAGTTGGGTTTAAAGCCGGTGGACACATTCAGGAAGCGCTTCGCCAGGTCATCCTGGGTCATGAAGCCGTAGACCAGCGGCTGGAAGTTGCGGCTGCGCGGGTCAACCAGAAACAGTGCCGGGAAGTGCGAGATACGCATGGCCTGTATCTGCCCGTTGTCCGGGCGACTGTCCGGAAGCGACGGTGCCACCTGCCCGTCAACCGAGACCGGAATAAGGGACAGATGGTTAATCTTCGCAAAATCGGCCACCACACCGGCCATCTGCGCATCGATCGGGTCACTGCCCCGGTAGAAGTAAAACAGCCCGTACTGCTGCCCCATCTTCGCAATCGCCTCCTGACGCTGCGCCTGATCGCGGGACTGTACCAGCGGTGCCATGCTGTTGTAGTGCGGGTACTCCAGGTTGTAGTCCAGCTCCGGGTGCGTCAGCTGCGCGGCGGCAAACGACTGACTGAACATGCTGCTGCGGTCGGTCCAGAACTTCTGCCACTTGAGGTACGTGGCCGTGTTCTCCCGCGTCGGGTACAGGATGGCGCGGTTAAGCGCCTCCATTGTGTACTGACGCAGCACCTTCGCCTGCTCCTGCGCCGTCATTTTGCTCAGGTCCGGCACGCGCGGCTTCTGAGGCGGGGGCTGAACCGGCGGCGGCGCGGGGGCTTTTTTCGGCTCGTTGTACCAGGACCAGCCCGTGAACGGCGGTGCCGGCGTGACAATCTCTTCGGCGAATGCCGGGAGTACCATCAGCATCAGCAGCAGGGAAATACTGCGGCGCATCATTTTGTACCTCCTGTCTGTTTCACCTGCGCGGCGATGCGGTCTTTCACCTGCTGCACCATCACCGACGAGTTGGGGACTTTCTGGTTAGCCATCAGGTCCTCGTAGAAGTCAGCGAAGTTGATACGGTCAAAATCGATACCCTGCAGCTGGGGAACGGTGATGCCGCCGCAGTCGGGGCTGCTGCCGCTGCCGAAACTGACACCCAGCTGATCGCGTCGCCCCTGCTCCTGAATGATGCGCGCCAGCTTGCCGTCAAAGACGCAGTACACTTTGCTTTTCTGCACGCACTGGCCGAGGACTTCATGGTCACAGCGTTCGCCCACGCTGACGGTGATTTTCTTCGCTTTTGCTTTCCCCAGCGCCAGCTCATCGTCATTACAGGCGGACAGCCCGGCATCCTGTCCCCAGCCGCTGTCCTTACAGCAGTTGGAGAAGCCCGCAAACGCCTTACGACAGCTCATCGCCTTACCGGTGAAGGCTTTGACATTTATCTGATCGTCCTTCACATCGGCGGCGGCGGAGGCGAGACCGGCCAGTTTCGCCACGGCAGTATCAAACCCGCTGTCACCCGCGCCATCGGTGTCACTGCAGTTCCCGGACTGGCAGAAGTACGTCCCGCCGCAGATAAGCCCGGTGGAGGAGAAGTTGCGCTGGCACTCGTAGTTCACCACCTCATGCTCACAGTAAGCGCCGGTGGCGGTCTGGCACTGCGTTCCTGTGACGGTGCAGGCGGGGTTATTCATCAGCGAAGCGCAGGTGCCGTTTGAGCCGGTTTTCTGCAGGTACTGGTCTTCATACTCCCAGCAGTCGCTGTAAACCTGCTGCGTCTCGCCGTCTATCACCACAGGGCGGTTACCGCCGGGCACGGTGCAGACGCTGGAAACCGGGACGGCACCGTTTTTGTCGAATCCGCAGGTTTCACGCCAGACCACTTTCGGTACGCTGCTGGTTTTTTTCACCCGGATGACCAGGGAAATTTTCAGCTGCACATGCCGGTTCTTGAAGGTCTGGCTGCCTGACCCGGAGTGAATGCTGTGCTGATGTTTTGAGGTGAATGCCACGCCGGCCGTCAGCGTGGCAGGAACCGGGGTGAACGCCACATCCTGCGCGCTGCCCTTGTTGTGCCAGGGAATTTCCGCCCCCAGGACAGAGATGTTCATGTAAAAGCGCGGCTTGTTCCCTAACCGGTCTGACCAGGTGTACGTGGCGCGGACAATCTCGCCGCTGACGGTCGGTACAATGGTGACGATATTCATGCCGTTGATCTCCTGCACCGGCTGCTGACTCATTTCGTACTCCACCGTTTTCGTTTCCCAGGTGGTGCCGCTGCCATCCACCTCAACGGTCGCGCTGCGTTTACAGCTCTGGTTAACCCACACATCCCGCTCGCAGGTGTATTTGTCGAACACGGATTTCGTGACCGTGCCCGGCTGACACTGCTGCGGATTACCGGTGCCGTTGACGATATTGTCGGCAGCGCCTTCCGCGTTCTTGCCGGCGGTGATGTAGGGGGCTTTCGGGTCAATCACCGGCAGCGGGTTTTTCGTGCCGGCTTCGATGACGGCCTGCCCGGCCCCGCTGTTCTGCAGCGCCTGCTGGCCTTTACTGTTCAGGCCACCGTCGCCGCCTGACACGCCGCCGTAGTACCCCGTTTCGGGCGGGCTGGCGGTATAGCCCGGAATGCTGCCCTGCACCGTGCCGGGATTTTTCAGGGACGAGGTGCCCTGTGGGGCCTGTCCCTTACCAAAGCCGGCCCCGGCACTCCATGCATCCTGATTCGCATCCGCACGGACCAGGCCACTGGCAAGCAGCGCCAGAAGAAAAATGACCGGTTTCATCGGGCGGCCTCCAGCAGCTGGCGTGCCGTGGCGGCACAGTCGCCGTCAGACGCCACCTTCTCCAGGGCCTGCTGCAGCGGGAGACTGCCGCGAATGACGTCGTAATGCCCCGGACAGGTGACGACCAGCGCCGGCACGGCGGTGATGTGATAGTCGCTGTACAGCGTCGGATCTATCTGAACGCCGATGTCCTTGTCCTCTCTGGCCAGCTCAAACATGGCCGCCGCGGTCTGGCGGAAATCGTTGTTGCGAAGCCCGCGCAGGGTGGCCGGAATGTTCAGGCGGTGAGCATCCTTCAGCATCGGCACCAGGCCTTCGCGCGGCAGCCCCAGGCTGACAAAGTAAATGGCCGGAAAGGTCTTTTTCTCACCGTCAGGATGTTCTGCCGCGATCCCCTGCTGAAGACGCGACATCAGGTCCTGCTGCTGCGCCGGCAGCGTCACCGTCTGCCCGGACAGCGTGTCTTTGAAAGCCTGTAAATTATCCTGCTGCTGTTTCATCCACGCCCGGTCACGGGCGGAAACGTCAGCCTGCTCACTGGCTTCGGCGCAATGGCAGAGCACCAGGCTGCCGGCAAGCAGCGCCCGGAAAAGAGTATTTTTCATGGAAGACCTCAGAGAAAGACGCAGTTACGTTTACGCCAGAGGAGATAACCGAAGTTTTTCTTCGACGACGGGGAGTTGTGGGACGTGCCCCAGAGCTGCGTACTGGCCCCGAACGGGTGGCAGTTTGACGCCTCCGGCAGCATGTTCACCATCTGATAGCGCCAGCGCTCTTTGGGAATAATGGGGGACGGGTACTGGTTACAGACGGCGTTGTTGGCACCGATCGAGTTCCAGACCAGCCCTTCCCGGTGCATTTTGAACGCCATGCGCTCGGTCACCAGAACTGACGTCTCCAGGGGTGAAAATTCCCCGGTGGTATACCCGGTCAGGGGATACATCGACCCCTGCGCCCCGGCGCACCAGAACAGCGGCGACAGCGGCAGGCCGGCGGACGCGGCAGCGGCATCTGCCGAACAGGCGGCCTGTGCCACCAGGTTACCGAAGAGCGCGGCCTCCGGGTTAATCAGCATCGAGAGCGTACTGTCATTCCAGAGGGGATCGACCTCGGAGAGGTAGGCGATATCCATGTCCCCGGTCTGCAGGCAGCCGATACTGGTGATGATATTCAGCCACCATATCAGCGGGTATTTGTACCAGTGAACATGGTAGAACGCGCCGGCAGCGGGTCTGTCGCTCTGTCCGGCCGTCCCGGTCCCGGTCCGCCCCAGATCGATTTTAAATCCGCCCATATTGACCATCACGCCCGGCTCGCGGGTCACGTCCGTCATGGCCATCGGCTCCCAGAAGCCAATGGCCAGCCCGACGCGGTAAAGCACCCCGACCGGGCATATCTGCAGCGGACTGGACGGGTTACTGGTGTCAGGCTGTGGCCCGGAGGCCAGTTTGATGTTGCCGAGCGTCATGGGAAAAAGACACTTCCAGCACACGTCCGTGATGGGGTTCACCCAGCGTCCTTCCCCGGCATTGCTGGCGGACGACACGGGCAGTGCCGTACCGGCCAGGACAATACCGAGCAGAAAGAAAACCGCCCTCAGCCTGCGTCGCATGGCACCTCCCGCCGGCGCAGCCAGATACAGGCGGGACCGTAATCCTCGTCGTCGAATATCGCGCCGGTAAACCAGCCCTCGCCGGGCGGTACGGGCGGCGTCCAGTATGAAATATCGGCGTTGCGGGCATAGGCCTGCGCCGCCGGCGTGTCTTCGTCAGTATCCAGACAGACCAGCGTGTCTTCCAGGCCGTTGTCCGCCAGCCAGTGGTCATATTCAGCCTGCGGGACACAGTCCCGGTCACGGTAAAATGCAGTCAGTGCGGGGTGGCACCAGTAGCCGTCAGGTGTGCGGACAACCGGCACCGGCCCGACAGATTCAGGAAGGTTCATGTTATGCCTCAGCGGGGTATGCCACGGCCACCGGTCGGCGGGAGGGCGGATAAATGGGGAAATCAGTCGTTGGGCGCGGCTTCGATAATCAGCTGCTCACGCGCGGTCTTGTCCATCCGGCGCAGCCCCACAATGGCGGCACGGATGACTACAGAGGTTTTGTAGAGCGGGTTTTCGCCGAGGATCTCTTTCAGGCAGGCATCGGAATCCGCGTTATGTCTGACGGAAGAGATGATCAATCTGTGTGCCCCGCTCCGTTCAGGGTCTTTAAGCATGGGTCCACCTTTTCAGGCTGTTTTGTACATGGTTTCAGGAACGTGCGCCGTGAATCCGTAACCGGCATCACCGTTAACTTCAACGTCCTCCGCGCTCCCGCAGTTCATTTTAAAAATCGCCTTCTGCAGCAGGTTCGCCATAGTGCCCCGGTCATCCTGAGCCGTCCCCTGGACGATGATCCGGGCAACAAAATGTCCAGGAACAGGCTCGGCGTCCTTTATCTCCTGCAGCGCCGGGGGCAGCGCCATCATGCCGGTCTGCGGGAAGAAGCCCGCGCCTTTTGTACAGAGCCGGGTAGTGGCGGACCACCGGACGGGTGAGGCGTCATTGCCGGCGATACCACTGTGCTCAAACCCGCCGGTGACCGTCTGCTGCTCCACTGAAAAGAGGGAGCGGTCTTCCCGCCAGGTGCTGCCGATACGGCCCAGCGCCCGGGAGATACTGGCATACGGCACGCCTTCGTCGGCCTCCACGTCCAGAATCAGCTGCCAGAACATCGGCGCAGCGGTTTTTTCCGGTGTCGCAATCCGCTGTAAGCGCCAGCCACGCTTGCGCAGGCTTTCGAGCAGATCTTTCAGCATTATCTCGCCGTAGCCGGTTTTCTGACTCTGCCGGACCGCGTCCTCCACCATTTCCGCTGTCTGCTTCGGTGCCCAGTATTGTTCCCTGGCACGGATAAGGGCGGCGGCAATCTGCTGCCGGTCCGTGAATGGCATGGATCGCATTGCCAGTATGCCGGGCAGCTGCCCGGTCTCACTCGTCAGTGCATAACCGGCGTCATCAAGCGCGCGCTCCAGACTTTCCAGCATCCGGAGCATCGAACTGAGCCCGCCTTCCTGCCAGAGATAAATGGCCGTGCTGAGATCGGTCAGCGTCTCGTTTTTCGTCTCTTCAACAGGGGTGCCGTAGCGCCAGGCCTTTTCTTTTCCTGAGCGCTGGCGACTCATGTAAATCATGAGGCCCAGCAACAGGAACAGGCAGGCAAGCATAAGCAGCGCCCAACGGTTAAAGACCTGGACTCCGCTCGCGGGTAAGCCCACACCCAACATCAGCAGGAACAGTAAGGCAATGAGTATGGGTTTCATGCGCGGCTCTCCCGCTGTTTATCGAGAAAGGCGTTGATCAGAAAGTCGGTGAACCGCTCATCGCGCTTCTCTGCCTCCTTAACGATCACGCCGGTGGCGCGCTGCCAGCCCACAAAGGCTTTGGTCACGAGATGACTGGCCCAGCCATCAAGTTCGGGGTAAATCTCTTTCAGTTGATTGCCGCTGACACGCAGCGGCCTGGCAGGTACCGGACCGGTACTGCTGTTCGAGTGAGTTACATTCATGTTGTCACCACGGGCAGAAATAAAAGAGGGCTTACAGGAGCGCTGGATTTTTGGTTACCAGGGTAGCTGTCTGAACATTAAACCGGTCATAAGCCACCAGGGTACGACGTACACCAGAGAATTCTTAACGACGGAGAACAGTGCAGGGTGCGGACGCCTGGACACATCTTCTGGTCCCCATCCCCTCGCTGTATTCATCTGGAAAATGACCTGTGTCTGACAAAACATATATGAAAATACAAAGAGAACGGGTTTTGCTGTGATGTCTTTCCAGAGAATCGCAATAGCAACACACTGGATAAGAAACGTAATCACTGAGGCACATATCGACAGCCGCCGGTCCTCTTCCCTGACCATACGGGCAATGAGCCATACCTGCAGTGGTGTCAACAACACTGTGTAAGCTATAAGAAAATAAGTGCCATTCATTGACTCACCTCCGGTAAACGTATTTCTTCAATCTTCAGAACCTGACCGTCACGCGTGATACGCACCGGGGTGTGCTCAAACCCGAATTTCGTTGTCAGGACACCGGCCTGATCGAAGTAGATGCGCTCGTTCAGGGCATCGCTGGTTTCTTTGATGTTTCCCTTCACCAGGATGATTTTGAAATCCGTCGCGCCGGTCAGCTGCTGCTTCATCCAGGCCACCTGGTCGCGGTTGTCGCCGTCGAGAAAGTAGAGCGTCTGGCTGTAAGGCACCCGGTCGAGCGGATTCACCTGATCGCCCTTGCGGGCAATGATGTTGCCCTGCATATCGGTGATGGTTTCGTTGACGGTGAAGGTGGGGTCATAACTGAAAGCGCGGTACTTTTCGGCAGGCGTCAGGCCGGCAACGGGCGGCGGCCTGACGGCGTTACGCTTAACGCGCTCAACCGCCTCGTTGCGCAGCTGGTTCAGCTCACCGCTCTGCTCCATCGACTGCAGGCGCTTCTGGATAAAAACCAGCATGTCCTGCTCCTGCGGCTCAAACACATTCCCCCAGGTGCCGAGGTCTTTTGCCCCGGCACCGGCCGTGATGCCCGCCAGGAGTATCCCGGCCAGACAGCGGGTCAGGTTCATTTCACCTCCCCGGCAGGCGACTGCATCCGCGCTGCGATATCGTTGCGGATGGCCGTGGTGATGTCAGGCTGCACACTCACCACGGCCGGCTGCACCAGAATCACCGCGTTATGCTTCTGCTGCCACGCGGCCAGGCTGTCGATCATGGCCTGGTTGAAACGACTGACCAGGGCTTTCGCCCGCACCTCATCGAGTTTCTGCTGCGCAGACTGCTGGATGAAGATGTCCATCGTGCCCTTCATGTCGAACGTCACGACCTGCGGGGTCACCAGTCTGGCCACGCCCCAGGCAATGCCGGTCACAATCAGCAGCGCGCCCGCGCCGCACGCCAGAAGCTTCGGCCAGCGCGACGCCATACTGCCCGCCAGCGTCACACCGTCACGCACCACCTCCGCGTCATAAGGTTTGTTATCACTCAAGCTTTTTTCACCCATTCCTCAAGCTCCGCCAGTTCCTGACCATATTTGATGCCTGCCAGCCGGTATGCTGCCTCTTCGGAACTGGCCCCTTTTTTCTGCTCTTCCTGCATGAACGCGAAGTCCTCGCCACGCGAACTGAACATGGCGCGCGTGACCGGGTCGACAAACAGGCGATGAAACGAGCTGCGCTCGCCGATCGTGATCAACAGCGAGCTGTAGCCGGTGTCGATGGCGGGCTGGAAGTACTTGATGACCTCTTTTTCGATTTCAGTGAACTGATCGGGATATTCCGCCAGATACTGTTTGAAGGCCTTTGCATCCTGCAGGAGGGTGATTTTGGTGGAACTGTTGTTCCAGGCCGCTTCCGCCTGCTTACTGGCGGTAAAGTCCTTGATACCCTGGGTGATGGTGATGAATGCGCCACGGTGACGACGCACGGTACGGTAGCCGGTCTCAATAAAGGTGGCAGCGTGCGGGTTAGAGCCCCCGAGCAGTCGCCAGGCCTCATCGATGATGGCCACTTTTTTGATGTTACGCGGGCTGTGATACATCTTTTCCTGAATCGCCAGAATGAGCGAGAACAGGACGGCACTGAGCAGCTTCGGTTTGTTTTCCAGACTGAGCATCTCCAGCACGGCGAAGCGCGTATCTTCGTCGAGTGTCGGCTTCTCTGCGTTGAAGTATTCACCGTATGAACCCCAGCTGCAGTAGGCTTCCAGCAACAGGGCCAGCTCGGCAAGACGGGCCACAATCGTTGGCCGGTCCTGAAACCCGTTGTTGACCTCCGGGCTGGTGAGATAGGCATGGACGTCATCAATGCGCGCCCTGTTCCCTTTACTCTCCCATGCCTCGGTCACGGCTTTCTGCAGGATGGCTTCACATACGCCGTCCAGCGCCTCTGTCGGGCTGGCCAGTACGGCAAGAAGCCGTACAATCCCCTCAGCTGAAACCCTGATATCACGGATGTTGGCAAATGGGTTAAAGCGCAGTTCGGCCCCGTCGAGGTAGACGCCCCCGGCCTGCTTACAGTAGTTTTTGTAGCTGTCGCCCATGTCGATGACCCAGGCAAACCCGCCGGCATTCAGGACATCACGCAGTACCCCCTGAACGAAAAACGATTTTCCCGCCCCGGACGTGCCGGTCACCGCAATATTGGAGTTGGTGCTGCCGTTCGCCTCATCAAACATGTCGAAGAAAGCAGTCTGGTTGCGGTAGGTCGGCAGCGGCATGCCGCGCCGTGACAGATGACGTTCACCCACCACCGGCATCAGGTTGACGGCATTCCAGCTCTTGGCGCGCAGTGTGGCACCGGTGGCTTTCAGGTCTTCCCACATCCCTTCCTGCATCATGAACGGCATGGATGCCAGCCAGTTACGCATCTGCTGATACTGGATAGTGGTCAGCTCCAGCTCATTTTTACGGAAGACGTTAATGGCGGCCAGCTCGCAGGACAGCGCATCTGCGTCATTATCCGGCGTGAACAGGGTGAGGTTAAAATAGTACCGGCACAGGGACACCTCATTGGTGCCCAGCTCCATCTGCATTTTCCGCCATTCTTCCGCCTGTTTTTTCACCCCCGGAAACAGCATGGCGTAGGCCGAGCTGGCTTTTTTGCCGAGATCCATATTCTTGCGCAGCGCCTCGCCCTGGCTCCGGGTCTGCTCTTCCAGCTCAACGGTCCAGGTCAGCATGAAGGGACAGGGGATGCCGAGGTCAGGAAAGCGCAGGTTCTGAAGGTTGTCAGCGCCCTGCCAGAGTGCAAAACGCGTCGGGTTTTTGGTCAGCTGCATGTTCACCACGCGACACGATGAGGCCGCCACGCGCGTCTGCCGGACTTCCGTTGCGTTACCGTCGTTATCCCGCATCTGCTTTTCAATGATGGTTTCAGGTAGCGCAAGACTGATATGTGACGGGCGGACCTTGATATCGATACCCTGATCGACCACCTGACGGTTCATCTCCTCCTCGGTGTTCCACTCATCACCGGCAGGCATGACCTGTCCTGAACGGTAGTTAACAAGTTCACGCATGAGCGAGAGGAAGTCGTTTGCTGTGGTGTTCACCGAGTCGATACGCGCGGCGTTCAGTGACACGCGGATGGTATTGCGGATCTGCTTGAGTTCATCCGTTATTTTCGGGGTGAAGTGACGAGCCTTACGGCCGTACACAATAAATAAGCGGTAATTTCGCAGGTAAAGCGGATACTCCCGTTCATTGGCCAGTCCCTCCACCGCTGATTTTTCCCAGAATGCGCGGGTAATGCGGTTGAGATGTGCGGCCATCGGGCCTTTCCACATGTCGGCGCTGACGCCGCGCGAGATACGCTCCCCGACACACTTGCTGGCGACCATGATGACGGTCACCGGCGTTTTGCGCGGGAGCTTCTTACGCAGCATGTCATCCAGCGCGGCGACCACCTGCTCATTCGCGCCCGGCAGAGGGGCCGCCTCAACGATAAAACCCGCTGAGCCGGCATTGATAAACATGTCGTTGGCATCATCGTAATAACGCCACGGCAGGGCTGCGGTCAGGGAGGGATAATCCCAGGTCTGCTGCAGGTTGGCTTTCGCCGTCGCGGAGCCATCTTTCTGGCCGCCCTTTTTCAGCAAATCCATCATGCTTTCAACAAAGTCAGACATTATTAATTCCTTTCATTCTGGTGCAGGCGGGCTGCGATATCGCCTGGCTGCACCAGGCCTTTCGCAACAAGGGTGTCATACAGCAGGAAGCTTTTACCGGCAGCCGGTTTCCCGGTGCAGATAACGTTGCCGGTCCGGCAGCCACGCCGGGCTGATTTGCGGCTCATTCATCGCCCTCCCCGATAACGCGGAACCCCTCATCCCAGTGAGATTTGTTTTTCACAAACTCCACGACGGCGGGCTGATGAAAGTTGTCGTCGGTGTCAACCCACGGGGCAATCCACAGACGCTGTGTGGCGTCCGGAACACGCTGCGCCGTCACACGCCCTGCGCCGCTGACAGAGCTCGCCGGCGACACATACGGTGTGGTCGGTGCAGTCTGGCCGGTCAGGGTGCTGCGCACCGGTGACGATACGGTGGCGATCGGGCGCGGGGCGATGACACCGGTTGCTGCGACAGAAACGGGGCGGGAAGAACTGACCGCCGGTGCCGTGTTACGCAGTGCCGGCAGGGTTTCACCCGCAGGCTTTTTTACGGCAGCGTCCTGACCGATGTCGTTAATGCTTTTCCCCTTCGCGGCCAGGGCATTGGCCTCAGCGGTGGTCAGGCATTTATCGGTGGCAGTGGCATTACAGTCGAAATCTGAATTCATACCGGCGCAGCCGGTCAGTGCGCTGCACAGCAGTGCAGCACCCACTAATTTATGCATGGATGACTCCGGTTAAAAAAGGAAAAGAGATGTCAGTTGCGAGGCGTGATTACGTGCGCGACACCATAACAAAGCGGGAGCGCACAGGTACTGAGAAACGCCTTCAGGAACCAGTCAGAGGGTGGCCAGGAAAAAGTCCAGTCTGAGTAAAGTTTAATGAGCCAGAAAGCAGCAAAGGCAAGCCAGGTAAGGCCTAACCCCATTACCGTCATGACGGATAAATGCCTTTTTCTGTCGCTGAGATGCACTGCCATACACACCAGGTTCAGAACCGAAAGGACCAGCGCGACCCGCCAGAGTGACCAGTCAAAACCTGTCAGGCCTTTGGGTATCAAAATGGCGTATACCTTCAGGGCGGCCGGGTAAATCAGTAACGGTATCCAGAGCCACTGCATGGCGAAGCCGGCTTTTTTGATGAAGCTCATGATGAGAAATACCCCTCCGGCGGATTGAGACTGCAGGAACTGCACTGCAGCGGTGTTATGAAGTCAGTCTGAGCAGCCTCGCTTTTAGTCGCGCTGACCATCAGCACCAGGGAGGCGAGCAGCGCCAGCGTAACGAGCATGAGGGTGTGCATTGCATAACGGTTCATGGCAGCTGCTCTGCCTTATCCGGCGTATTCGCCTGAGTCTGCGGCGTTGTTTTTTCCGGGTGAAAGACGGTCATGCATTCGCTTTCATACCAGGTCCGCAGGTCGACCGGGTCCATGCGCCATTTACGTTCGATGTTCTCCTGAAAGTGCTGCCAGGCTGCCTTGTTACGGGGCCGGTACTGTGACAGTCGCCGGCGTATCGCCCGTGGCCAGTTATCATTCCGCCATCCTGGAATAAGGAACATGACGCCTGCCACTGTCCCCACCCCCCCCCCTACAAACACAGGCAGATGATTAGCCCCCGCTGCGGATGCCATGACAAGCACAAAGAGCACCACATAAAAACTCACCTGGCGGGGTGTAAAGGCGTTGCGCTCCCATTTCTGAATATCACTGCCAGTCTTGCGAAGAATCGTGATGTTGTAGTCATCATTCATGCTTTCAGCCTCAGTTAATGGTGTCACCCATTTTCAGGCCACGCGCCTGCCGCATGACTTCATCCGGATCGATGTTGCCGACAGATGTCGTGGAGGTTGAGGACGCCGGGACAGCCTGGGCAGTGTTTCCGGTGACGGCATTCTGTGCGGTCTGGCCGGCTTTCTGTGCTTCGGCCAGGACTTTCGCTTCTTCCATATCCTGACGGGTTTCGAGCTGGAAGCCCTTCTGGAACACCACGGTGACCGCATTACCCGCCCCGATATCGATGATGGGGTGATACTGCTCCGCGCGCTTAATCCAGTACTGGCTCAGCGTTTCAGCCGCTTTGCTGCCCCCGCCGCCCAGCCCCTGCCCTAACACATCCCCGGCGCTGACGTTCGCGGTTGCCCCCAGTCCGACAGATGGCGTGGCAGCTGATTTAACGCCCTCGCCAATCCCTGACAGGAATCCGGCCGCGCCGGCATACCCGATAATCTTGCCGTTACGCATGACGGGTGTGCCCTTGATGCCATACTTGCCCTGCCAGCTGACATGGCCTTCGAATTCCATGTCGATATCCTTACCGTTTTTCAGGTTGCAGGCGATGGAGCGTGTCCGCACGTTACCGCGCTCACTGGAGATATCCCCCCAGGCCTCGCCCACGATAAAACAGCCGTTCAGGTCAAATTGCTTGTTGTTCGGCATGGTGGTTTTGCCCAGCAGGCGGATGGTCACGGGTCTGGAGTCCTGCTGGCCGGTGACACTGGCGTTGGCGTCAACACCTTCAATCAGCACGGCTTCCGAGAAGGAGCCGGACGATATCCAGGGCAGCTTTGTGGCTTTCTTTTTCAGGCTTTCATAATTAAATGAGGTTTTCTGCATTCCCCCGCTCATGCGATTACCACTGCCGCCCGGATAGAATCCGGCACCCTGGGTACTGGCAGGACCGGTGGCGGCCGGTGTGCCTGTCGCAGGGGTTACAGTGTACTGGGGGAGTCTGGCCTGACCGGCAGCAACGGGACCCGGCAGTGGTGTGCCGTCTGCGGCAGCAGGAGGTGTCTGCTGTCCGGAGGGTTGTTCGTTGCTGCCGGTGGCACCCGGCTTCGTCTGCATCTGCTCGCTCAGGCGCTGGATTTCAGCGTCCTTCTTCTGCAGCTGCTGGCTGAAAGTGGTTTTGCTCTGCTCGAATGACTGCGCGAGCTGGGCCAGCTGCGCTTCGAGCGCAGACGTTCTGGCCTGCTGCTGTGCCATCGCAGACTGGTTGACCTGCTCGTCAAAGGTGGCGGTGACGACGCCGGTCATGTTGGGCGCGGGCGCGTTCTGCGCCTGCTGTGCTTTGTTATCTTCGGTGCCGAAGGTCAGCACCAGGGCAGTGGTGACGCCTGCAGCGGCCAGGACGCCGATGAGTATGGCGAGCTGTGTGCGGCGGGTTTTCACATTCAGGTTCATGCGCGCGGCTCTCCGTCATAAGAGAACACCACCCACACATACCCTTCCCCGTTCGCGTAAAGCTGGTTCTGCGACAGCATCACGGCCCGGACGCCCTTGCGCCAGAAGTCTCGCTCGCGCAGCTGCGTGGTGACCACGCCGGGGTTTGTCATGCGAAACCGCACAACGCGCAGGTGGGAGCCGGTGAACTGGCGCTCCGGGGTCAGCCTGACGGTGACGGCCGGGTTATAGGCCGGCATGCGGCTGACGGGTAACGCTTTATATCCTTCCGGCACATCACCGAGGGCGATGGTACGGGAGAGGCTGACGAGCGTTTTTTCGTAGCTCTGCCCTTCTTCCCACGCTTTAGCATCCTCACTGGCGACTTTCGGTGCGGTGAGCGGGGTGAAGTGCAGTGTCCTGCCTGTGCCGGGTTTCGGTGTGACGTTGAGGCTCAGCGCCGCACCGCCGGCAGTCTGGATGAATACCGTGAAATTCTGACCGACGAGTGGCGAGAGCAGTAATGCGCCATCGGCAGTGTGGTCCTGGTCGTAGGCACCTGTAGGCCCGCTGATGCTGGTCACCAGTTCCCCGTCAATGATGATTTTGTTGGGGTTGGTGTTACTGAGATTAACGCTGAATGATGCGTCATTCTCAAACGGTATGGCGACGGGTCCGGTGGCGGCCCGAAGGCCGCCTGTGAACATTACCGTTGCCATTAACACAGCAGCAGCTGCCGGTGAAAAACGCTTTTTCATGGGCAGTCCTGATTCAGTTAGTGGTGACCGGCATGAGTTCGGACATCTCATCGAGATTGATGATGCCGTTCTCATAGCGCATCCGGAGCCGGTAAGTGCGTGCCTGCTCCTTCAGTTCGGTGGTGATATTGCCGTTGGTGGTTGAGGGGTGGAGCACGACGTCTGCGTCAATCACGCCGGGACTGACCATGCGCAGCGCGCGGACATCGTAACGCCAGGTGAGGCCTCCTTTTTTAATGCGGTCAGCTTCCACATCGAGCGCTTTTTTCAGTGCGTCGCGGCTCTGTGCAGGCACGTAGTTGAGCAGCATCTTTTGCTGGCTGTCGATGTTCTCGGGGCTGACGTTCAGCCTGAGATACAGGAATGACGTGGCGAACATGTTCATGCCTGCGGTATCGGCAGATGAGGCATCGGAGCTGAAAGGCTGGTTGTAAGACATGGGCGTGGTGATGGTTCTTTGCGTGCTGTAAAAGTGCCACGCAAGAGCGCTGCTCAGAATCGTTGCTGCAGTACATAAAACAGCGAAACTGCCCATCCCGATAAAGGCGAGTCGCAGGTATTTATCCCTGCTTCGCTTGATATCCATTTTCACTTATTCACGCCCTCCAGTGACGGAAACCTGAGTCAGGAATTGACCGGAAGGTCACCCTGAAAATAAAGGTGGGCAGGTACCAGTAACAGAAATTCAGTAACCAGAACGAGCCCTGCCCTTTTTTCAGATACCTGACAATTAACCACAGCACGCCCGAAACTATCCCCAGGGCGGTCGACATATTGCAGACGATACCCAGTAAGGTCAGGGGAGCAATAACGAGGAGTTCGTCGAGGGGGAGACCGAAGAATCGGGCCTGCTGATTGAGGGTTTCCGGGAAGTAATATTTATCTTCTTCCCCGTTCATTTTTAGCCTGCGATGGCGAAGCCCATGCGGGTAAAAATAATGACGATGACGAGACCGAGAAATACCAGAGGGGAGCGGGCTTTAATGTACAGGAATAAAGCGATAAAGATTTCCGCGTAGTAGAAGTATTTCTCAAGTGACGACCCGTGACCGAAAGTGCTGGAAACGGTGGAAGACTGTGAGGCGAGTAAATCAGTGCTGCCCGCAAATGCGTAATTGCAGGCCAGAAGAGAAAGGAGAATTAAACCTCCGTTTTTTAAATACTTTCTCATCTGAATATTTTCACGGGCTTTGCGAAATAAAGACGCTACCGCCCATCCCTTTGTGACCTTAAGGGCATTGTCCTCAGTGAACATGCTTGTTTCTCCGGATGTAAACAAAATGTGTTTGCGTAAGTGCTTGTTTACGCGGGCATAAGTATCTCATAACCCTAAAAAAAAAAAACTGTGAGCTTAGTCACACTTTTCAGCATCATTAGGAATTATCTGACTACCGGCGCAACATATCCTGAGTCATGCAGGTATGACGCCTGTGATGTCAGGGATCTATGAATATGAAAGTAAAAGAGAATCTGTGGGGAAAGCGTGGCCGCCCACGGAAGTTCACTGCGGGCGAAACAGTGGAGTGGCGGCTGCGTGCGCCGGACAATCTGCTGATGGAACTGCGGGTGTGTGCACGAATTAGTGAGAGGAGTGTTAACGATGAAATTATCGCGCGGTTACTTATTTCACTGAATTATCAGCCGCATGTACCTGTTATTAAAACGGTTGAGGGGGAAAGGTTAATTTCTCTGGCAGTAAAGTTTGAAGAGTGGCTGTGTGATTTATTAAGCAATGGTAATGAAGATGAAAATGAAAACAGAAAGGAAAAGGCGCGTGATGAACCTGTCTGGATGTGGCGTGAAGGTATACGGGTGTTAATTCCCGGAAAGACGTCAGGCTACAGCATGCGCATTCCTGAAAATCTTGCCTCTGAAATAAGAATTATGGCGCGGGTGCATAAACGCAGCCTGAACGATGAAATGCTGACAAGGTTGATGAATTCTATGGGTTATTTAACCCAGCGCCTTCTCGACCAGAATGAGGATGCGCAGGCGCTTAAAGTGCTGTGCATGGCATTTGAGTGGTATCTCAGGGAGAAATTATCGGAAGCGGAGGATGTGCCGCTTCCGTGGAATAAACCGGAGTAACCGTGACGGGTCTGGCCGGCGGCTTTGTCGGCCAGATTGTTATTCTTCGTTGGTAAGGAAGTGATGGGCTTCGGTTGCTGTCTCAGCCTGATTAATTGCTGAAATGCTCTGATTAATCAGGTCCTCAAGGCTAATTTGAGCGTCATTTCCTTTGCTCTGTACGTACATCTCACAAACCAGCGCGGTAAGAATCATAATACCCTCCCTCGTGCCGCTGGCTTTCATTATCAGGTCGCGCCGGTAGCCCTCGAGATCGAACTTAGGCCCGTCTGAATCATTGTTTTTATAAACCAGAAGCCCGAGGCGAATAAGTTCATTGCAGGTTGAAGACACGCTGACTTCTGCCGGGGACGCGCCGTTATTTAATTCTTTCTGAACAATATCACGCACTTCCCGCTCAATTTTATCTTTCAGGTAAACGCCTATTCTTCCCATATTAATTCCTGAGTTTCGGTAGTGTCGGAGGCGACACTACGGAGCAATGTCTGATGTTAAAAGCCGGTGGTTATGCAATGGCTGTGTGCTGGCAGAAAAAACCGATTCCGGCGGGAATCTGGTTTATACAGGTGTTCGTAAGCAGCACTAATGCAGCATTAGTGTGACACTGTGCGATATCTATCGCAATGGTTTTAAAGAATATCCACATTCCTGCGATAAACCTGCGACATACCGACACTAACAGGTAATACAATCCTCCGATATATGTATCCTGAACCTCCGACATTATAGTGTCGGATTGTACGATACTTTTGGTTTTACTCTAAAATCCTCACAATTTTACAGGCACAACAACCTGATTCCAAAGGAAAAACCTGCAAGACGAAGTCTTGCGTGGGGTGTCATGTTTTATATGTTAGCAAAGAGCGGCCAATAATAAGCGACATCAGAGCCTCATTAATATCAGAGACTGACTCCGGGCACGTACCCGCAGCGCTCTCTGCGCGTTTGTAAGAGCGGGTATTGATTTAAATGATCGGCGGGGGTATTTTTTATTGCGCTGCTCCAGCGACATTCCACGCGCGCAAAACGCAAAGGTTATAAATATGAATAAACTCGGTCTCATTCTGCTCTGCGCCTCAATGTCCTGCAGCGCCGCACCGCAAATGTGTTTCGACCAGGCAGGGCGGGATTACCAAATCGACCCGCTGCTGCTGATGTCAATTTCTATCAGGGAAAGCCGACTGCGGCCCGCTGCGGTTAATGTGGCGAACAATGACGGTTCGGAGGATGTATGCGGGATGCAGATAAACAGTTCGCATTACGGTAAGCTGAAAAAGTTTAATATTACGCGATCGGATCTGCTTAATGATCCATGCGTGTGCGTTTACACCGGCGGATGGGTTCTTGCGCATAACTTCAGGTCATACGGAAAAAACTGGGACAGCGTGGGAATGTATAATACCGGGCCGTCGAAAAACCTGATCAAACAGCGACGGGCCTATGCCGAGGATATCAGAAATATTTACCGCATTCTGTTGGCCAGAAAATCCATACTGGCGCAGCGTTCTGCACCTGACGAAGAAACGCAGCTGACGGCAAAAATAACGCCTGAGCCGCTGAAAGACTGACATAAAAAACCCGGTTAACCGGGTTTTTTTATTCAGCTTTTCAGCCGGGCAAACTCTTCCGCCATTTTCCACAGCGCCTGGTTAAGTTTGATGTCGCCATCAATCCCGGTCACCGGTCGTGTCGTGGTTTTTTTTCCTTTCGCCGTTCTTCCACGCACGCCACCTTTGATCAGATTCTCCTGCACAATATTAAAGGACGTCCACAAATCGGTTTCTTTGTCATACCAGGCGCGGGGCTGAATTATCTGCTCAGGGGTGACCGGTGATTTATCCTCGCCATATTTATATTCCAGCGCCATCGCGCCGAGCAGGCGACGTTCGGCGCTGTCGAGCTGGATGCTTTTCATTTTTTCCATATTGTCGGCGACGGCATCGAATACGCCCAGCACCTCATATGCTCCCTCGATAACCTGCGAAACAATATCCCCTTTGTGGGGCACGTTAATTTCGCCGAACGACTTCCAGCACACCAGGCCATTTGTGCAGACCTGCCGGAAAATACCGGGGATCATTTTATAACTGCTGGAGCCATCATGGCTGTTCAGCAAAACAATTTCCGGCACCTCTGACCCGCTGTCGTTATTTCCGCGACGCAGCCGGATCATGTGTTTGGTGAAATCCCGGCGCTCCGGATCACGTACCCGTGACTGTCCGGCATAATACGGCTCGAATCCTTCCTCACGCAATTTATCCAGCAGAGTAATGGTCGGAATATAGGTGTAGCGTTCAGAGCGCGACTCATGTTTTTCAACCGAAAATGCGCTCGGCACGACACGCATTAATTCATCGTTTGTCAGCGGGCGATTATTTCGTATCGTGTTTGGCGCGGCGTAACGGGTGGATAAACGGATCATGATTATTCTCCTTTCAGGATAGTAATAAACGGTAAAAGTTATCCAGTGGCAGCGCAGCCGCGACCGGGATATTTTTCAGAAGCCACACGGCGTAATAATCCGGGGCGCATTCCACAAATACATTCAGCTCAACAGCACCAGGGGGAACAGAGAACACCTCCGGCTGCTGTTCATCGCACGCAGCGGAAACCACCCAGTCAAACAAATCCAGGATCTGACTGTCTGTCAGGTTTTGATCATATCTTCCGGCGGTTTCTCCTCCGGCGGTCTTGCCGTTGACGTTTCGTGTGCGCATTCTGGTTTTCTCCTGTGGTGATGGTTAATCCATCTCCCTGGCTGGTACTCTCGCGGCAAAGGGCAAGGGAGCGACGGCAGACGAATGCACGCACGGGTGTCGGCAAAGCCGCAGCGCAAGCGAGCCGGATTTTCGGCGAGTGCGAACGGGTGCAGACGACAGCGCCAGGAGCGCGGCCCTTGCGGGCAGGCGGATGACGGTGCTACAGACAGCCCTCCGCGTGAGTGCCGGCAAGGGGGTGGCATCACCACGCTGAGAGAATGCGCGCACCCGACACGGCGGAACGACGTGGCGACCTTAAAGCCCCGGCCGCGCCGGGGCGATGGACGCGGCGCGACCGTTCCGGTCGCAGCTAGCGGTGCCGTTGACCTTTTCCATCGGGTCCTAGCGAAGCCCGAAACCCGAAGGGGTTCGGCGCCCGCCTGCGGGCGACGGGCGGAGTAGGGCCGACGACCCGGCCGGTACGGACGGGGAGCCGAAGGTGGCCAGCCCCTGACCTTGATTTTGATTTTGTTGCCGGAAACAACCGGCAATGGTGAGCAGCCCAGGCTAATCCTGCGCAACCCCCACAGAGGCAGCAGAACACAGGAGCAGATGAGGGAGAGAGCGGGTGCGCCGCAGGCGTTCTCGCCCTGCCCCGTTCCCCGGAGGGGAACGCCCTTCCCGGCTTTTGCCGTTCCGGGCACGGACTCAGAAATCGTCTTCCTCTTCAGCATCAAAGTGAAATTCAGCGACCCTGAGCAGTTCCGGCAGACCGTTACCTGCCGGGGAGATGATCCCCACCTGGTGGCACAGATGCATCATACTTGCCATGAAATCGACGATCACGCTTCCCACCGGCTCGCCATCTTCTGCCATGCCGGTGCGTTGCGCGAACAACCACAGCGCTTCGGCTGCCAGGCTGACGCGTTGCCGGTTGTCATGTATCACCACGGGAAACTCCGCGATCGGCAGCTGTGCCGCCAGCGCTTCCAGCTCTGTCGCCGGAACTTTCTCAGCCGCAGTGTGTTCCGGGGCGGTATCAGTCAGGTTAACTTTCATTGTTATTCTCCCTCTCAGTGGCAGGCCACCCCCGCAGGGATGGCCGCCTCCCTTATGCCAGACCCAGCGCCGGATACACGCTGCTGCCGTTATCTGCATCCGCAGACGCCCCAAGACCGGAATACACCGTGGTCATGAACTCCTGCCAGCGCCCGAACGGCATGGCGGGGATGTGCGCGGGTTTTCCTGCGCGCAGGGCATTTACAAATGCCGTCGCCTGTGCGACAGTTTGCGGGTCAAATATCACGGATCTCATCCTCCAGTTTGTTTTGACGTGGTCGACACCTTGTCCGTGCCGACCTTTGATTAAGCAGGGCTTAGCCCTGCTTTTTTAATGCCCGGAATTCGCTGAATCCCCGGCAAAAAAAGTGCTGACGAAACTGTCTTCACCCGCCTCATTTTCTGCCGCCCTTATCCTGCGTGGCCCAGCTTGTCCGGCACCTGCCAGCGATCGGCAGCTTTTTCACTGACGCTCATACCGCTCACCACATCCCTCAGCACGTTCAGTACTGACCAGAGCGGTTCTTGCCGGTGCCATTCCAGCTCTGGCAGAGACGAAAAACGTTTCCGCCACTGCCAGAACTGTTCCGCCAGCTCGTACTCGCGCAGTTCATCAGCCCAGCGCGTGTACCACGCCCCCACGTTCTCCGGAGACCGGAAGTTCAGGTCTGCCCGGGCCTGCGCGACCAGACTCTGGTGCAGAATTTCCTCCCGGCACAGGCTTTTATTTTCACGCCGGATCGTTTTATGCAGATGCAGTTTCCCGCGCTGATCCTTCCGGGATGCATTCCGGAACACCACATCCGGGAACAGGCATTCCTGAACCGATGCCGGCAGCGGCGGGTAGCAGTGCTCACCCCGGCTGACCAGCAGGACTTCGAGCGCCTCCTCAAGCCTGCGCAGCGACCAGATTTTAAAATGCGGGTCCCAGCCCAGCCCCGGAATGGCCTGAGCGGTACGGCTGCTGAGACGACTTTCGCCGGTCAGCAGGCGCATGAAAGCGCGTGCATGCGGGTTGTCTTCCGGCAGACGCCTGCGGCTCTCGCGGCGCAGCTCGACCTCTGCCACCGCCTGCAGCGCAGCCTGGCGTGCCGGGTTCAGGGTAACGAGCGCGAGACTGGCGGGGATCATGACATCACCTCCGCATTCATCAGTTCAGCGATGGTGGCCGCAGAGCAGTTAAAACGGTGCAGTCCGGCAACCTGCGCCAGCAGGGCGCTGACGGCCACCGGGTCATGCCTGTCGCGCTGCGACAGGATCCTGACCAGCCCCCCGTCAGCCGCCAGCAGGAACAGTGTCCAGGCCGGGAGCATTTCACCGGGGCTACAGAGGCAGAGAAAGTAACGGTCGGACCGGTCCGGGGCAAAGCGCAACTGGACAGGAAACTGGCCGCCGAACTCACAGCGGTACTCGGCATTCACGCGCCAGCCTGGCGGAACCGGAATGGTGTTCATCACGGCGTCGCTCAGCTGGCGACGTTCTTCATCACCACTCTCACGGACGGCTTCCAGCTCCGCGGGGATCATGCTGTTGAGGACTGCGGGGGTATATTTCATGCTCATGGTGGTTTTCCCGGTTGCCCCGGCGGGGCAACCGGCTCCTGGTTATGCGGCGTTGTGGTCAGCGTTGTGGTCAGCGGTGTCGTTCAGCGTCGCCGGAACATCCGGCTGCGGGCGGGTCATCCAGTCCGGCACCCAGCGGGTTTCCGCGAGGGTGGCGGCAGCCAGCTTCGCGGCCTCGCCTTTTTTCAGCTTCATCGCCTCGCGGGCGCGGTCCTGGTGCCCGGCCTCTGCCAGCGCGTCGCCGATCTGATCCTTGCTGATGCTGCCAAAGTAGTCCGCATCCGGCTGCCACCAGTCGCGCAGGTCGAAGTCCAGCGCGGATTCAAGGGTCTCCAGACTGCTGTCGCCGGTGCGTCCGTACTGCCGTTCCTGCACCCCGTTGATACCGGATGCCACGCAGTAGCTCAGGAGGGTAAGAAGCTGCTCTGTGGAGAGACCCAGCATGGTGCGAAAATCAGTTTCCCACAGCGGCGGCAGGGTCAGCAGCAGCGCCCCCTTCATGTCCTGCATCATTTGCCAGCCAGCGCCCTGCTTACCAGACGGCGCATCTGACGTGAGGGACCAGGTGCAGTCGCGGATGCTGACACCGAGGGGAGCCTGTACCCTGCCCCCGATCCTGCCGAAGACGTTACGGCAGAGCGTCCAGGTCAGCAGGGCCAGCGCCACATGCGGTCTGCCGGACAGCGCAGCCTGCACCGCCAGGGTACGTTCGGACGACATGGCCCGGACCAGTTTCTCGGAGAAGGCATCTGCCGGGATGCCGGGGGTTCTGATGGTGATCACGCGGTCTGTCGCGGGGTCTGTTGCAGGGAGTTCGCTTTCTTCAGCCCCGTTGTCCTGGGCTGGCTCGACGCGTTTCACCCCACGCTGAATGCAGAAGCCGCCGGCTTCATAGGAGACCACCACGCCGTGTGCCGCCTTATACGCCGGGGTGAACAGGCGCGCGCGCGCTGCACCCTCAATGTCCTCGATACGCTGCTGAAGCGCGTTTTCGTCCTCTTCGGTTTCGCTCTCCAGTAACTTCTGCTCAAGACCGACCACCGTGGCCCTTTCCTCGTCAGTCAGTTCAGGCTCAGGCAGACACACGCGCAGGGTCTGTGCATCACGGAGCGTGATTTCATCCATCCGGCTTTCACTCCATGCCCAGCCCTCTTCGCGCTGAAGTCGCGCCGCCTCGCCAGCCAGTTTGTCGAGCAGTAGCCGCTGTGTCAGGAGACGATCAGCAAAGCCCTGACCTTCGTCACTGAACAGGTCACGATCAACCACGCCCCCGGCCGCCACGTAGGCATCCTCCCCGACGAACCGGAACGCGGCAGAAGCCGTGTCCATTTTGATGCTGTTCACCTTCCCCTTCAGCCACCCTGCCGACGGCATACCGCTACCAAAAGCCTCTTTCGCGCTGTTCCAGATGTCCACCTGGCGGGCATGATCGTGTTCAAGTGTCATCACCTGACACAACTCCAGGGTAATGCGGTCGTGCATCAGTTCCTCAATCAGCGCCGGGGCGAGATTCGCCAGGCTGAGGATGCGCTGGACGTGACGGGCAGTGAAGCCAAAGAGATCGCCAATCTGCGCCGGGGTGAAGCCCTGCTCTGCCATCCTGCGGAACCCGGTCACCTGCTCTGCCGGGTGCATTTTGCGGCTTTTTTCGTTTTCAGCCATCGAGGCCGCGACCGCCAGATGCGCCGGGATACGCTTGACCGGGACGAACGGCTCATCAGCCCCGGTGAAGCCTTCCGCGACGAGTACGCCCGTCGCGCGGGTGCGCCCGCTGCCGCACACCACACCGAGTAAGCCGTCCGGATGATCGACAACCACCAGGTTATGCAGGAACCCCAGCGCCTTAATGCTGGCGGCATACCCGGCGATTTCCTCGTCAGTATGGGGCACGATGCGGACGTTATAGTCAGAACGGGTCAGGCGGGAATACGGCACGTATTCCACGGGTGCCTGTTGCAGGGCAGCCTCAACGGCTGCCGGCGCGGCGGCGGCTTTTTTCGTGCGGGCTTTGCGTGTGGCGGGTTTCGCCGTAGTATGGGTGGTGACCATTATTGTTTCCTCTTAGTTACGGTGGTGGTTATGCCGTGGCCGGAGTGCCATCCGGTCACGGCGCTTAATCAGTCGTGGTTTCGCTGCACATCGCGCAGCCGGTTTTCAAGCGTGGCCAGAAACTCCGGCTCAAAAGACCATGCATGCCAGACAAGGCGGCCAAACTGGCGTATCTCAACCTGTACATCCCCGCGTGATGATGCCCGTGCGGTAAAGACGGTCACGCCGTCCTGTAACCGGCGATACCGGGCGATCAGCGCCTTCGCCTGTAAAGCGATGTCTTCCTGCGTGTTTTGATCACATCTTCCGGCGGTTTCTCCTCCGGCGGTCTTGCCGTTGACGTTTCGTGTGCGCATTCTGGTTTTCTCCTGTGGTGATGGTTAATCCATCTCCCTGGCTGGTACTCTCGCGGCAAAGGGCAAGGGAGCGACGGCGCGGGAGGAAGGAGGGGGGCGGAGACAACAGTTTTTGCGGCCCTTCGCAAAAAGTTTTGGCGGAGTGCATTTTACCCCCCGTATGACGACCCGGCGGTGCTACAGCCAGCCCTCCGCGTGGGTGCCGGCAAGGGGGTGGCATCACCACGCAGAGAGAATGCGCGCACCCGACACGGCGGAACGGCGTGGCGACCTCAAAGCCCCGGCAACGCCGGGGCGGTGGACGCGGCGCGACCGGAACGGTCGCAGCTAGCGGTGCCGTTGACCTTTTCCATCGGGGCCTAGCGAAGCCCGAAACCCGCAGGGGTTCGGCCGGAGACTGGAGCCCGCCTGCGGGCGACGGGCGGAGTAGGGCCGACGACCCGGCCGGTACGGACGGGGAGCCGAAGGTGGCCTGTTCCGTATCCTCTTTTGTTTTTCCGGTGTCCGGTTTTTACCGGCGCAGCTGCTGCACAACTTCACTTTCATGTTCACCCGCACCCGCACCCGCACCCGCACCCGCACCCGCACCCGCACCCGCACCCGCAGGATGAAAATCTTTTTGTTGAAGATGGTCAGACTTTTTTTGCCGGAGGAGATGCAAGCAGTTGTGTTTGAAGTCAATACAACTTATGCGAACAACATTTGATTTGAGATGAGATTTAACGAAGTGCAGTGAGGCAGAAGATTATTCAAAGAAAGTCCGCTATGAGCGAAGAGCGGACGCTCAGGCTTCGGGAATACCGCCTGCTTTTTGTGTGATACAATGTTGTATCTGCTTCCACGAAAGTAAATTTTCCAATGTAAAGATTCTGTCTTTTAACAGTTTTTGCTTTCCGCATTGCCTGTGGGCTGTGTGGGCTTCTGTTATTTAAGGTGAGAATCTTTCCTCATGAACACTTTGCTGCTTGCGCTTTTTCGCGCACTGCGTAGTCATGACTGGCTGCGCTTCCTTGGTTTTGCCTATATCCTGTCGTCCCTTGGTAATGGGCTTACTCAGGTCATTGTTTTTGGACAGCTTTTACACTGGCAGGCTTCTCCTGCGACTCTGACGATGGTTTATATGCTGTCAATGCTGCCCAGTTTTATAGGGAGCATCCTGGGCGAAGCTCTGTGTAAAAAGGTTTCACCACTCCGAATCCTGATATTTACAGAGCTGCTCGGCCTGCTTGCACTTGTTTTTCCGTTATATGGTTTGCTACATCATAACGTTCCGGCTCTGCTTGCGGTGCAGTGTTCGGAAGCGCTATTCAGCGGCATGAGTTACCCGGCACTAACGCTGCTGTTTAAACGCGGATTACCGCATGACGAACTACCTGCAGCAACCGCCATGGAAACGATAATTTTTGCCTCACAGGTTTTGCTGGGTACCGGATTGGGCATTTTACTGTTCGACCTGATTTCTCCTTTGAATCTCCTTGCCATTGATGCCGTGAGTTTTGTCGCTTCGGCTGCTTTGCTTCTGACGTCAGCCTCTGTTTTTCAGGCGATGGAGCTGCAACATGAAAAAGCGGTGCCTGACACGCATAAGTTATTCTGGCGATGTTTATCTCCCCTGCAAAAACGAAGCGTTATGCTTTTACCTGCCCTGGCAGCTGTGGGTTCTCCCGCAATGGCGCTTTTACCTGCTCTTGCACAGGAAATAAGGCCTGAAGAGTCAGCCGGGCTGGCACTGCCGCTGCTTTTTGCGCGCAGCCTCGGACAACTCTGCGGCCCGCTAATACTTGATGCTGGTAAATTGCAGCGCTATTCCGCTAATAACAGGCTGTTGTTGCTATGCCTGGGCGGGTACATCGGTAGTTATTTTTTATTACCATTGTCTGCCGGCTTTCCGTACGCCGGGCTTATTATGATTTTCAGTGCACACATGGGTTCAAATATTGTTTTTGCTTTGGGTACGTTCGGCGTACTTAAGAACTTCGCAGAAACCCAGGTCGCCAAAGCCAGTGCACTTACATGGCGCGGACAGGTTCTGACCGCGGCTATTTCTACCAGTATAACCAGTGTGATAGCGCAGAATTTTGGTGCTTTTACTGCTCTGTACAGCATTTCTCTGTTCAGTCTGGGAGGCGTCGGAGTTTTGCTCTGGTTAAACAGGACGCCCAGAACAAACTAACACGGGGTTGTGCGTAGCATCATCAACAAAAGTGGGGAGCAGGTTTCTCCCCACTAGTATAATGTCCGCTTCTGGCACGAAGCGGACAAGACTTTAGCGTTGCACGCGCCATAAACCAGAAGTGGATTCTGTAGTTCCGAAAGCGGCTTGCTGTTTGAGCGAAAGGTAGTGCAATCTGTGT
Organism: Kosakonia sp. SMBL-WEM22; assembly: GCF_014490785.1. NCBI lineage: Bacteria > Pseudomonadati > Pseudomonadota > Gammaproteobacteria > Enterobacterales > Enterobacteriaceae > Kosakonia > Kosakonia sp. SMBL-WEM22. The sequence continues at coordinate 133,807 of NZ_CP051489.1, forward strand.
AGCCTGACCTGATCCATGGAATTATGCCAGACAGATATGATGCTAAAATTCATGCTTTCTCAGTATGCTCAACTGCCCGTCCCACAAGTTATCCTCCATAGCTGGCTTGAAAAATGGATTTCTGAGCAGGAAAAATACTGTGTGGATAGTACCTTTTCAGCAAGGTTCCCGTGGAAAGAAACTGGCTTGCCACAGGAGTATTTTTTACAGCGAAAGCTTAATATTGATGGACAGCATTTTCTTACTGGTCCGCGTTACCGTGGGGGCGATATCAATAGACCTTTCATTGACATTGTCGCTTCAGACTCGAGGATAGATTGTTCTGTACTCAAATCTGTCAGCCAGGAGTGGGCGCAGCTAAATCCGCTGTACATTCGAATTCTCACGGCCGGCCATCAAAAAAATCAGGGTATAACAGATCAATTCATCTATGCATCCTGCCTGTCAGGTGCCTCAGAATATCAGGATGACACAGTAAGCCTGAGGCCTGCTAAATACGCCGATTTTGAATGGTGTCGAAAGGCGCTCATGGATGCCTATCAGCATTCGTTGTTAGCTATCCCAGCCTTAAGAGGCAATCTGTGCTCTGTCGATGACCAAGAACTCAGTGATCATATTTCACAAGGCGATGCGCATATTGTTTATGAAGAAGGAATACGCGTTGGACTGATAATTTGCGAAAAAGGAACCGTCGCTTTTTTAAGTGGCTACCGGATTTCTGAAGAGGTAATCCTTCCTGCCTTTCGCGGGCGCTCTCTGGCCTCCCGGGCTCAGCGCCTGCTTTGTAACCATCTTCAACGCTCCAGCCGGGAACCCTGCCTAATGACAGGGACAATCATTCCGGAAAATTTGCCGTCGATAAAGACAGCTGAAAAAGCGGGGCGGACATGCATTCTCAGATTTGAGTTTTTACCTGCGATGTTTAGTTAATCTGCTGAACCTGAACGTTAAATCTGTTGCCGTGTGTTGATATGAAATATGTTTATATAACTCTTTTCTTGTTGTATAAGGCAGACAAGATAAGTAGCGTTAAGGTCCGCTATGAGCGAAGAGCGGACAGCGATATTACCCGCAGTAAATCTAAAGAGTGGACTCTTGATGATTCAAAAGATTAGCTGAAGCAATCATAATTGAGGTTCAGCTAAAAAAATGTGTGTCATTCAGGGAGAAAAAGATGAGTTTTGAGCGAAAAAAGGAACGTGCGCTTGCCATTATGGAAAGTAAAAAAATGTGGCGCAGCAACTATGCTCCGCCTTTGTTGCGTGGATTATGGCGGTTAGGCGTAAAAATTCCGCCATTACCTTTCGTTTCTTTCTGGCGAATCACGTTAATGATGGGACTGATGTATGGTCTTGTATGGGGCCTGATGATGTGGTTTTTCAGTTGGAAAGATATGGGAATGCAGCCTTTGTGGGCAATATTACGGAGCCTCCTGGGTGGCATTCTGTTTGGCGTGATGATGGCCGCGTTTCACGGATGGCGTAAAAAGGTTAATAAACTGCCTGACTGGCAGGATTTGTAAGTAATTTGCAAAGGGCTTAGCATCGCTCAATGTCCGCTTGGAGCGAAGAGCGGAAGTTCGCAGCTCCAGCTACAACATAACTAACATCGAGGTGTTTTAATCAACCGGGAGTAGGTCACACAGGAAACGGCAAGTTCAGCAAACGAGGAGAAAGAACCTGCCTGATCTTGACGTGTCGTCAATAATGTAAATGATCGATATTTGAAGAAAATGCATGTTACCGCATTTCTCAGGTGAATTGTTTTTCGTACTTATCTAAATGCTGTTTAAAAAATTTTTCATAATCTTCTACTGCACTAACCGATATGGTGACTGTTATAGCAGGTTCATCTAGCTCTTGTGACAAATCTTCGATAGCGATAAAACCACAGATTTTTTCTTCATCAGTTTCGCTAATGAATAGTTTACATCCTGTTGTATCGGCATTTGGAAAGTAAAACTGTGTTGGTATTAAATCCCCATGAACTATTCCCATTGGAGGATCACCAAATTCTAATTGAGAAACACCAATAGTTTTGCCTTCTTTTCTAATCTCAAATATCATATCATTCCCCTTGAGCCATTGATGTTTTTGGCGATAACCTCGTTGATAACTAATGTAGCAATGCCTCGAAAAATGAGAAATTACTTTATCAGTTATGTCCGCTTCTGGCACTAAGCGGGCGTTTCATAACGCATAGAGGCAGATCTGTCAGGCAGCTTACTTCTCGGGATTGAGCATTTGCATTGTGTTAAACAATACATCGCAGTGACAAATTCAATATCTATCGTTCCAGATAAATGAGTGCGAGTTGCAGATGGTGCTCTATAAAGTTTGTTTTAAATGCGCTATAACGATGTGCATCGTCCTTATATAGCAATACTGCTGCACGCTTCATCTCAGCGTAAGCCATTGCAATATTTCTGTTTTTCCTCAGATAATCACGAAAAGCAAGATGCCTTAGTATCTGTATATCTCCGACTGAAAACGCATGTACTTGATGGCTACGCTGATCACCGCCCTTAATGAAGTACCGACGCCCTGCAATACCGTTTTCACCGCGAGCAATGTATCCGGCGTTAACCATTGCAGGGATGTATTTATCCAATTCGTTGATATCGTGAACTTCCAGAAGGATATCAATCACGGGTTTTGCTGAGAGGCCAGGCACTGACGTACTACCAATGTGATGAATATTTTTAGCAACGTCACCCAACAGCGTCTTTATGAGAAAACTTTCAGCGTTGAACATCTCAGGCCATTTTTCATCGTATGGCACTACAGCTATTTTACGCATAAATACCTCCTTCTGTTCCCAGAGACTCATAAGATAATATCTATGTTGCGAATCGCTGTTACCGCCGTAGCATCTGCCGCAGCCGCTTCTGTTGCCAACGGCTGATCAGCCCGCGAAAAACAAACGTCCTCATGCCACGAACAAACAGCAGTGCAAACCAGATCCCCGCTACCCACAATGACCATACGCTGGCCGGGGCCGTAAAGTAGTTAAGAACAAGCAGCAGTGCACAAACAACGATAGCTGTAATAACTGACCGATAAAAACGGCCTTCCTCAGCGAGGTTGTTCTTCGCTTCGGCAATTCTCTGGTCGAGCGCGTCATCCCCAGGCGTATCACGTTCAGAAAGATCCGCAACACTCACCTCAAATACAGCTGCCAGGGCGCTCAGTGTTTCCAGGCTGGGCTGATCGCCATTCTCGATACGCTGCACCGTGCGCACACTCAGCCCGGACATTTCGGCAAGCTGCTCCTGGGACCAGGCTCGCACAAGACGCAGCGACCTAAATTTATTGGTATCACTCATATTATGTCTCCGAATGGAAGGTGGTCAGCGCATAGTGTTGTCCAGACAATCCTGCACGACCACGATCATAACCCGACAGTAACCTGACAAAGTTCTGACACGCCACTTTGAGCGAGAAGCAGACTGTTACGCGTTGAAGTTGATTGTATTACTTAGGTAAAAAATTATCTTTTTACTTAAGTTAAGTTGTATCTTTGATAGTATTAAAAAAGGTATAGATAGATTATGCTACTGAGGGAATAAAAATGTCAAAAATTAGTGAACGATGGAAGCACAATGGTATTACCAAAGGTTATTGCAATATTTGTGGAAAATATGACTTGCTCACAAAAGATCATGTCCCTCCAAAGTGCGCCATAACCTTAGGTCCTGTCCTTCAGAAAACAGTTAGCGAATTTTTTAATGCTCAGGAACCAGTTAAACCATTAAATGCTAAAAATGGATCTTATTTCAGAACCATTTGCGGCCACTGCAACAATAAGGTTTTAGGTGGGTTCGATGTTGCAATTGAAAATGTAGCAAACTCCTTTAAAGAACAGTTGAATCAATATATGAATGGTATGAATGTATATCCATTCATTAGAATACCTTTTGATAGTATATCTTTCACTAAGGCTATGATTGGACATGTGCTATCAGCAACTTCAGTTGAAGATTGTAAAAAAGAACCCGTAGATACCCCCTTCTATACACCTTTAAAAGATTATGTTTTGGGTAAAAACCCAAGTTTTGAGGAGACTCATGATATTTACTACTGGTTTTACCCACACAGAATGCACATATCTGCTCAAAGTGTAGCATTTATGAACGAAGGACATGTGGCAATTATTTGTGCTTTACATTTTTTCCCTATCGGATTTATTATCACAATAAAAAATGAAGGAACATATCCTGCTCACTCAACAAAGTTAGATCTTGAAGATAAATTCCTTACATTTAATATGACCTCTATAAATTATGAGTATACGACATTTCCATTTGTAAATCTTAAGGGAAACCAAATGTATGCTATAAGCAACGGACATACTTGTGTGAGTTATCCAATAATTAAGTGACTGGTAAATCATACAACCGGCGCATGTTCACTTTCTACATATACCATCTATATTGTCCGCTCTTGGCACAAAGCGGACCCTCTGTAGATTCACGAAGTATGCCGGGACGAAAAGCAGATCTTTTCTACAAGGTCTTACTCATAAATATCCGGCTAGTACCTTCTGGTTTGCACTCAATACGTCCGAACTCTTTCCAGCCGTGTTTTTTGTAGAACTCAGGGGCCTGGAAGCTTATCGTGTACAAAAATGCAGCAGCACAGCCTCTTTTTCTACCTTCTTCCTCAAAGCGAATAAGAATATCTGTACCAAGCCCCCTTCTCCGCAACTCTGGTGGCAGATAGAAAAGGTCGATGAAAAGCAGGCCTAAAGAAGAGCGTCCTTGCATACCTCCCAGCACTTCACCGGTGTCACTTGATTTCACTAATACGGATAATGGCTGCCGATCGCTTATACCTGTCATTAAGTCGTTAAAATGATTAAGTCCCTCCTCAATAGGCAGCAATTGTCCTGCCCCCGGATTTATGCATACATCCAGACATATCCCTTCGACTGAGCTATTCATCTAACTTACCTTTCCTGGAACAAGTGCTGTTAATATATACATATCCTTGTTTCCAGTACCACGCCGTATGTGTTCTTTTGTGATTTAATCAGCATTGTAATGATCGTTCATTTATGACACACAGCAGACTGTCCGGGAAGCGTCTGGTGAAATCGTTCAGGGTCAGGCAGGGATGAAAGTTTCCATAACTAAGAAACCAGACTGCTCACACCCTCATAAATCCAGTCTTTTTGATCACGAAACATTGCATTGAGTATGGTGACAAATTTCCTTATACAGGCAGTAAGAGCCACTTTTTTCGGTTTTCCTCTCGCGAGTAATCCATCATAAAACGCCCTGATTTGAGGGTTAAAACGAACTGCTGAAAGCATGGCCATATAAAGCGTCGCGCGCAGACCAGACCTGCCTCCCCAGATCGCCCTCTTCCCCCCTGAGTTGTCCGCTGTCCCTGTCATAAGGGCAAACACCGACCAGAGCTGAAACCTGTCGGCGCGTAAGCGAGCCCAGTTCAGGGAGCTGTATCAAAAGAGCAGCCTGCGTTACTGGCCCTATACCTTTTACTTTATCGAGCAACTTACGTTTTGAAGCCAGAGTGTCATCCTGGCGTAGCCTTTGCTTAATCTCGGCATCCAGTATATCAATCTCAGCATCAAGCCATTTAATGTGCCGCATGATCCCCTGCTCGATATAAATGCCACATCGTTCCCTGAGGCGATTGGTTTCCATCACCCGACTCTGAACCAGCTGACGCCGGCGCATCAGCAGTATGGCTAAATGCTGTTGATGCTCGCTTTTTGCCGGTCTGTACTGTGGTGTCATGCGACGGCCATATTCGCAGATAATTCTCGCGTCGATGGGATCACTCTTTGCCACCCTGCCCATGGCTCTGGCAAAGTTCTTTATCTGACGAGGATTAATCACTGCGACTGGCAGACCCGATGCACTCAGCATTAATTCAGCAGTACAGTGATACCGGCCTGTTGCTTCCATGATAATTCCAGCTACAGCAAGCCCGCTGAGTGCTTCATGCAATTCAAGCACTCCCGCAGCTGAATTTTCCAGATGCAGTAACTGCCCGGTAGTGTCGATAAACACTTCCAGGGTGTTTTTGGCTACGTCTATTCCGACAGTGGTTTTATCGCTCATGTTCAGTTCTCCCTGCCTTGCAGATACGGGCTGTTTGCACGCCCGGGCAATTGTTCGGGCTAATACTGAGACTGATGCTGCGCAATGATGCTCACCCTCGGGCTCATATCCCAGGACGACGAACGTGCTGCAACATCAGGTAAAACACAATGAGTGTATACGCTTCTCACTGTCACCCTGAACATACAAGGATGAGGACGAAGTGTACCCTTCAGGACGCAGCGGCCGGGCCAGCGTGAAGGCACGGTGTGGTTGCTTTGTCAGGGGAAGCCAGGTATTGAAAGTCCGCTTTGTGCCAGAAGCGGAAGTTGGAGTGCCAAAGGCCCTCTAAAAGTGATGGCCCGTTTTCCAGGGATACTTACAATCGTACTGGGTCAGGTCGGCTCTCGATCAAGCCATACTGGAACGGTTCTATTCAGAATTTGGATGAAATAAAGAATTCAGATGCGGATCCAATACCATTTGGACTTCTTGTGCAACAGGTGAAATGGTCAGTTCCAGTATTCATATTTTGCCGTCATTACGGCGTTATGTTTGTCCACATACTGTTTATCTTTCTGATCGGTTGGGGTGATTGTTATATTCACATTAGCTTGTGTGCATGCTCCATGTGAGTTCCACTGCTCGCAGGTGGTCAGATTTTTTTCGATAGTGAAATACGTCTGGGTCTTGCTTAGGGTCAACTCACGGCCCTCGTTATCATAGCTAAACTCCTCTATGGTTGAGGGTGATTGGGTTTTGATCAGGCGATGATTGCTATCATAACTATATACAATCGTATAATTATCTATCGGCATACTTCCTTTGCTTGTCGCGCTTGCCAGTAATCCCAATGAATTGAAGGCGTAGTCGATTGTGCTGACTACGGTTTTGTCTTTATTTTCCGGTTTTGTGGCCGCGATGACCGAACGATTAACCGCACGGCTGAGAATCCCTTTATCGTTAAGCAGGTACATTCCCTCAAGAATCTGTCGATATATCTGCGTGATTTTCTCGCTGTTTTTATCGGCTATGACCCCGCTTGAGTCTACCTTGATGCGCCAGCCAGATTCCGTTTTATTCAACTGAATGTCAGAGGTTGCCGTGAAAACGCCGTTCTGGCCCGTTGAGGTTTTGACCTCTTTCATATTGCCGCCAATTAACTCACCGCATTGACTGAAATTGCTTTGAACCGATGTGCGGAGATACCCATCAGGACTATCGATAGTGATTGATACAGATTTGGGAACTTCAGTTCTTGTAGGCTCGTTCAGAAGGATGAAGTTGTTCAGTTGGTTTTTAGCGAAGGTTTCTGTAGTGCATTGTGTTGCATAAGTCTGAAATGTGCAGAGAGATAAGAGAGTAATTAACAATTTTTTATTATTGAATGACATTATTTGTTGTCCTAATAAACTGATCAGTTATCCAGATTTGGTGATGTTGGCGAAGTTTTGCTTCATTGGCTGTTTGTCTGGTTTGACTCACTTGCCAATCAGTGGCTTCACTGTAATCTGGCTACATGCTTTGTACAAGAAGGTCCGCTTCTCGCTCATAGCAGAACTAATGGCAGTGGTCTATGTAAGAAGGTCTGTGTTATTTTTACTATTATAATTAATCATCAAACTTGGGTATAAGCAGGTAAGTTATGTCAGTAGAAGACCTCAACACGATTGACTGTATTGGTATACCGATAGAAAATCCTAATGAGGTGAACTTGGGGATTTCTGATCATCTTGACTGGGATGCCTCTTTTGATGAACATCTGTTTCTGCTCCAGGAAAAATTAAACACATACCTGCGTTTCATCGAGTCGGGAGAAATCTATCAAAGTTTTCCACCTGCTACTCAAACGACAAAAAAAGTCATTGAAATCTTTTGTAAATATCAACCGTCATCTCAAGCAAACCCTTTTCTAAATCATGTCACTGATTGCATAAAAGAGCTGGGCATCGAACTTAAAATTAAGGTAGAAGGATAAGAATCTGCCCTGTTGCTAACTAAAGCATCGGGCTATGTCAGTGAAGCCTGAAATTTTTTCGCAAAGAACTATGAACTTCCGCTCCTCGCTCTCAGCGGACCATTAGCTCAGTAAGCCCTGTACGCATTGTGCCAGAAGCGAATTTTAAGCGATGCTGAGTCGTTTGTAAGTCATTTAGAGGTTTTTCCAGTCAGGCAGATTATTGGCCTTTTTACGCCACCAGTGAAACGCTGCCGTCATTACGCCACACAGAATCCCACCGAAGATACTTCTGAATATCGCTGAGGAAGGTTGAACGCCCATACCTTGCCAAACGAAAAACCACATGACGAGTCCCCATACAAGACCAAATCCGAATCCCATAATTAACGTTACTTGCCAGAATGAAGCGAAAGGTAATGGCGGGATTTTTAGTCCTAACTTCCATAATGCACGCAACAGAGGAGGAGCGTAGTTGCTGCGCCACATTTTTTTACTTTCCATAATGGCTAATGCCCGTTTCTTTTTTCGCTCAAAACTCATCTTTTTCTCCCTGAATCACACTTAGTCTGTTTTAGGGACCTCTGTTATGATTTCCAGCATTCAGATCTGAACTATGAGGTGCAGAATTCACTTGGTATCATAACTCAAAAGAGACTGACTATGTTCGCTGTTCGCTGTTCGCTGTTCGCTCATTGCGGACCTCACGGCGCTTCAGTCGATCCGCTCTGTGCCCGAAGCGGACTTTACTCTTTTGTTTAACAAAAATGTTGAAACAAAATCGTTTCATGATAAATCTATAAATATAAGAAGACGAAAAGGAAAAACAAATGAAAATCAGGCTTGCAGTACCTGAAGAGGCAGTGGAATGCTGGAATATAAGGAATCTTTCTATCCGGGAAGGATGTAAGCCAAGTTATTGTGCCAGAGTGCTTGAGGCCTGGACGCCTGAAGCTATGCCTGAACATTACAGGGAGGTTATTACAGAAAATCCTTTCTTTGTTGTCGACCTGCCTGATGCAGGAATAGTGGCAACGGGTTATCTGGACCTTACCGAGGGTAGTGTAGAAGCTATTTTTACATTGCCGGATTATTTTGGTAAAGGTTTTGCCAGTCTGATTATTGAAACGATTAAAGATGAGGCGATTAAAAGAGGGCTGAAACAGTTAACCTTGACCTCAACACCAAACGCGCAAACTTTCTACGAAAAGCATGGCTTTATGTTTATCAAGGAAACTACATCCCCATCAAGACTTGCCCAAACAGATCTGCGTTGCATGAATATGTCCATTGCATTATCAGCCTAAATTTTTGCTCTCGGCAAGAGAGCTCACCAACGGAAATTTGATCGCGACAAGTTCAGTACGGCAGCTTCGACCCCCTATACTAATTAGGGCTCATTTGTTCAATGTCCGCTTCTCGCACATAATGGCCCCCGCCCTTACCCACGCATAAGACAGTTGCTTGCCGGCGAGCCAGCCCGGCTACCGTGAGGGCACGGCACTTTCTGCCCGCCACAGGCCGGACATCAGGACGGACAGTGGCAGAGAGGTGGAGCGCAGCGACGTCCTTTCAGAACGTATTGCAGCAGGGGAATGTCTTCAGGGGGCATGGCATACCGGAGGGGCGGGACAGGAAAAGTGTCAGCGTGATGCAGGAGAAATAAAGACCGGCAGGTTCGACATCGGACCTGCCGGAAAGGAGTCCTGATTGCGATAATGCATGTCCGGTATGCCTTTTGTTATTGATTTAAGTTTAGGGTAATCAGTATGAATTTCGCCTGGGATACAATTTATTTAAATTTAAGTCATGCTTAACGAGGGCAACGGGTTACTGTCCGGCAGATTACGGGTATCACGCCCGAAGGCGCGATACCTGCGGGCTCCCTGCCGCCCGCGCCGGCGGCCTCCGCATTCACCGGGAAAACCGCCCGACGAACACGGAGGGAATGGGTTACGCGCCTTTCGCCGCGTCGATCGCACAGCGCAGGTGCTCCCAGTTAAATCCGATGTCAGCGTCATGGCTGTCCTCTGCCACTTCCATCGCCTGCCCCACCTGCTCCTCCGTCAGCTGTGCATCGAGCGTGAGAAAATCCGCCTGCAGCCAGAACGTGCCGCAGCACAGGGCGTCTGTTGGGTCATTCCAGGAGCAGTATCCTCTCATCGATCTCGTCATCAAAACCGGAAACGAGAAACTTGACCTGCACAGAATGGATGCCGATCTGGCGGTCAGTTTTGATGATGCAGGACCGGAAAGGTTTCATCAGGAGCATCTGATGAATGAATATATTATCCCGGTATGCAGTCCGGATTACGCTGAAAAATCCAGACTGACTGACCGTCCGGAAAACCTGCAGCATTGTCGCCTTCTTCACGACCGTCAGGCATGGAGTATGGATTCCGGTAATGACGAGTGGCAGTTGTGGGGGACGCAGTTTGCCGTGGATATCAGAGCAGCCTGCAGCACCGAATTTGATCAGGCAGATCTTGCAGCTACCGCTGCGATAAATCACGCTGGTGTCGCCATGGGGCGAAAAACGCTCGTGAAACAGAAAATTACATCCGCCGAGCTGGTTGCACCGTATCCTCAACTGGCGCTTCTCTGCCATCAGCGGTATTACATCAGCACACATGCTGACAGACGATGGCACAAGGTTGAGGCGTTTATCCGATGGCTTAAGGAAACCGCTGCGCAGGAGGCCTGAACGCGTTCCTGACTGCGCTGGAGGTTCGCTTTTAGCGAGAGCAGACCTGAGCTTGCTCGTTTTGCCGGCGTTCGCGCCCGCCTGAACTGAGGAGTACATTAAATTCACCCGGCATGCAGTTACATCTCCATTATTAAATCGCTAATGGATAAAATTTTGTCCAGTTGTAACTTATCCTCGCTAATGTCAGCTCTCCAGCGACATTCCCGTAATCAGTTTCCTGACGCTCCAGAAAAAATTCCACAACGTCGCAAGTATAAAATCAGCACTTTATCGAATAAAATGTACTTTGCTGCTCAGAATACCATTTGTGATATCAAGTATTTCAGCTTTGACAGGAATGCTTCCTGGATGCCCTGAATGAAACTGAATCAGCCAGTAAACTATCATACTGAACAGCTGTTTAAGTTTGCTCCGGGAGACCTTAATGACCCTGCCAGCGGCTGAGGTTAAACTGTTTGCCATCACGGGCAGTACACCGATGATGCACTCCAGAGATCCATCAAGCACGCGTCCAAAGTATTGTCCCAGTTTCCCTGTCTGCGCTTCCGCCACATACTGGCTAAATTGTTCAGCCAGATCTTTGTTTCTGTTACGCATAAACCATTGTTCAGTCATCCTGGATAGATCTTCGACATTTTTATCAAAATCGTGTCCGAACAGTTTATCAGTCATGTTTTCAACCTCAGATAATCAGCAGGAGTTTTACATACGCCGTCAGGTGATGCATGTATTATCATCTTACGTTAATATGCAGCCTTTTGATGTTTTGTGCAATATTGTGATGCTTTTGGAGATAACTAGTGAGTGATTATGATGCTTTTCCGGAGCAGCGTCAGACCCTCATCCAGAAAATACTGGAGGAGTCGGGCAGGGTCGTCGGCGCTGATGTCGCACGTCAGTTGGGTGTGTCTGAACACACCATACGCAGGGATTTGCAGGAGTTGGCCAGGCGCGGAATATGTAAAAAGGTGTATGGCGGAGCCGTAAGCCAGTTTAAACAGTCCGCAAGCTTTGACATCCGGATCTCTCAGAATATCCAGGAGAAGTCCGGGGTGGCGCAGTATTGCGCAGATCTTATCAGGCCGGGCACCTGCATTTTTATCGATGCGGGATCCACCTATCTGTCAATGGCAGGATTTATCCCGCCACAGATGGAGCTTACTGTCGTAACAAACTCTCCCCAGATAGCTGCCGCACTCAGTGGCCGCACACAGGGTGAACTTATTCTTCTGGGAGGAAAGGTATACCCACAGACAGGCAGCGTACTGGGTACCGGCCCAATAAATCAGGTCAGGGACATGCTTTTTGACCAGGTATTTATCGGTGTATGTGGCCTTGATCCTGAGGCCGGTCTGACAGCAGTCTATTATGAGGATGCCTGCTTCAAAAAAGAGGTCCTCAGCCAGGCTAATGAGGTTGTGGCTGCAGTCATAGCAGACAAGATGCCGCAGATAGCAAGGTATAAAGTGGCGCCATGTGAAGCCATTGATATCGTGGTGGTCAGCAGTCTGACAAATACGGAGTCCTTTTCTCGTACTGATGTGCAGTTGCGGGTTGCTGAATAATCCATCTCCTGGCGCTGATTGCCGGGAGATGGCAATACTGCTCAGTTCTGCAGTGCCAGCAGACGCCTTACAGTTTCCAGCACGGCATTTTCGTCATTTGTTCCCGTGATGAAACGTGCCACGGCTTTCGTTTCTTCAAAGGCGTTGCGCATGGCAAAACTGTAGTTCGCTTCCGCCAGCAGTTCGATGTCATTGTGACCGTCCCCGAACGCCATGGTATGTTCTGCTGTGACATTAAGGAGCTGCTGTAGCTTCTGTACCGTGCTGCCTTTATGCACTCCGTATGCGGCGATATCGATCCATGCAGCTTCGGACACCACGATATAAACATCATCCTCAAAAGGACTGAGATGAGGCCGTGTTTGGGGACAGTTTCCTTCCTCGTCAAAGACAGTAATCTTCACAAAGTCACTGGATACCGTACTGAAATCGCTGGTTTCTGTCATCCGAGTGTATGAACGCCTGATTTTATCCTTCAGCCTTTTGGGAGTCTCACAGTGCACAATCGCGCCTCCCGGTGTGCAGGCAATGACGACATGACTGTTGCTCACGCGCCTCAGGGTATTGATTATGGCCAGACCGAGGGTATTTTCAATAAGAGACTGAAAGACAAATTCACCGTTGTATTTGATGCGCGTTGCGCTGTCGCCCACTATCCAGAGATCCTTACTCTGCCCGGCAAAAAGTTCTTCCACCCTTTCGCACTGCTTGCCCGTGCAGGCCGCAAATTGAACGCCCTTTTCTGTCATCAATTGTTTGACTTCTGCAAACAGCTCTCTGTCATATTCGCCCTGGCTGTTAAGAAATGTGCCGTCAAGGTCAGTAATAATCAGTTTAATCAAGTGTCCACCTCTCATAAAGTTAGCGATCAGCGAAGCTGCGGCTGAAGATATTCATTCGTTATGCGCAGAGCGCGATAGCAGGTAAGTTACCAATACATGCTCGATTGTGCAATTTTATGATGTTTTATGTGTGATTTGGGGCGTGCATTTTTCCTGTATCCAGACAGACTGCTGGAAAATACACACACTGCCCTGCATAACCCCTTAAAAGGGGTCATACAGGGCAGTAAGGGCATTTCGCTGTATCAGTATGATGCGCCAGGCTTAAGAAGCTGCCGGATACTGTAAGAAAGCACCAGTGCCATGAAAAGCAGCGCGATAACGAAAATGAAACCGTGTTCAAGTGTGGAGTGATGGGCGATATACCCGATTATTGCGGGTCCGGCGAGCACGCCTATATAGCCGAGCGTGGTGACTGCCGGCACTGCCACTGTCTGGGGCATGCTTTTTTGCCTGCCGGTCTGTGAAAACATGACCGGCACAATATTTGCGCACCCGATGCCAATGAGCAGATACCCCGTAAGCAGCAGCCATACAGGAGTGCTGCAGATGATAATGACAAAACCGGCCATCGCGGCAACTGCGCCAGCCAGAACAACGGCAAGAGCTCCCAGACGCGCCACGATATAATCACCCGTCAGTCTTCCTGCCGTCATGGCGGTGGCAAACGCTGCAAACCCTAGACCTCCCAGTGATTCTGCCACGTTACGGTTGTCCACGAGATACACAGCACTCCAGTCAAGTACCGTCCCCTCGGCCATGAAGATGATAAAGCAGATCAGACCCAGTATCAGCACGGTACCTTTCGGCACAGCAAATGCCGGTCCTTCAGATGGGTTGGCATAAGGGAGGAGCTGCCTGAAACTGAGCAGGAGAAGCAGCAGGACGAGAGTAATAAGCACAAGTGTGGAAGACAGAATGCTTAGGCCTGAAGAAAGAAAACCCGTCATGAGGCCGGCACCGGCAATCCCCCCAACGCTGTACATACCGTGAAAACCAGACATAAGAGGCCGCTGCGCCTTTTTCTCCACCAGAATGGCCTGGACATTCATGGCACAGTCCGTCACACCGATACCGGTTCCGAAAACAAATAAGCTAATCCCCAGCAACAGAGGTGTACTGACGAAAGCAAGAAAAGGCATGGACAGCATGATGACAATGGCAGCAGCGATGATGACTCTTCTGCAACCATACCGTGTCGTCAGCATTCCCGTGACCGGCATGGCAGCCATCGCACCAAACCCCAGGCACAGTAGCAATGTCCCCAGCCCCCCCTCATTTACACTGGTATTAAAACGTGCAAACGGCACGATAACAGCCCATGTCGCCGTCACCAGGCCGGCAACAAAGAAAATCGTCCTTGTTGCGGTTTTTTCATTCATTGTCGTCTTCCTTCATCGCCCGTCATTCAGCACAGTAAGCACTTTTTCATGCAATGCGGCATTCGCACTGGCCACGATGGCCCCCCCTTTTTCTGCTCTTTCGCCCGTGAGTGTGGTGACAACACCACCGGCACTTTCAATAACGGGGATAAATGCAACGATGTCATGGGGCTGGAGAGAATATTCCACGCAGATATCAATATGACCGGCGGCAAGCATTGCCATGGCATAGCATTCACCGCCATAGCGTGTCATCAGGGTCTGCTCATGTAGTACCCCAAAGTGATTGCCTTCATAAAGCGCAACTGATTCCGGTGACGTGGTGTGCAGAATAGCCTGATGAAGTTCGCGGGTCTGCCGGGTTTTCATCATCTTTTTCCCGAAACGGCCGGCAAACCAGGACTGCTCTCCGTCCGACCAGAATCGGTCCCCGGTATAGGGTTGCGTCATCATGCCCATTACTGCTTTACCGTTCTGAAGTAAACCAATCAGGCATCCCCAGACAGGGAGCCCACACAGGAATGGCCGTGTACCATCAATGGGATCTATTACCCACTGCAGATCACCCTGTCCGCTTTCACCGAATTCTTCCCCCAGGATAGCGTGCTCAGGAAAGCGCTCATTTATGATTTCACGTAAATGAAGTTCTGTTTCGCGATCAACACTGGTAACCGGATCGAAGCGAAACCCCTCCTTAGGTTTACTCTCAATATCAATCACATGTTCATTCAGATAACCCGCCAGAGTTCGTTTTTCTGCAGCATCGGCCAGTTCGTGAAGAAATGCAGTGGAGGGAAGTATCGTAGCCATAATCAGCCTTATAATGTGAGATTGTGATTGATAATGATTTATTTTGCTCCTTTATGCAATTTGTTGGATGTTTGCATTTGCAAAGTAAATACTCCATCAGCCTATTACACTCGCCCCACCTGAATCGCCACGGGTTTAACAGACACCTCAGAGTCATTTAAGATGACTTACTCAGTCAGGGAAGTTGAGGTTTGACGATCCTCTTCGTGCCAAAAGCAGACATGAGTAGTTTCGACCAAGATATCTGTAATGTCTTTCCGAGTTCCTTCGCCGCATCATCAGGGCCCCATACAGCCTGAGGTGCGCGCAGTGGGAACACCAAAGCCGCAGCCCGGAGCCTGCGCAGGGACCGGGTGCCGGTGTTCAGCGAAGCAGCCCTTGCGGGGGACGGCTGTATGGCAGCGTCCTATGCGGGGAAGAAGAACCGGGAGACATCACGCCGGAAAGGAGGAAGATGGCGCAGCCCCGTCACGCAGGGCGTGACGGTCATCAGCGTGCCGGTGCAGCCGGCACAGTGAAGCGACCGGGCCGCAGGCCCGTGTAAGCGCATAAAAAAACCCGCCGGAGCGGGTTCAGGGGAACAGGGGGTTTATCACCGACGGGGCGGCTTTTCTTCGTCAAACGCCAGCAGGACGCCCACGATCACCATCAGGCCATAGATAATCTGCAGCCCCACCTTTGCGGCGACCGGCACAGTATCCAGGGCAACCAGCGGAATGATGAAGAGGATACTGGCCAGCAGAAAACCCCGGCCGGTTTTACGCATCCGGGCGTGCAGCTGCGGTTCCGGAACACCGGCCCGCCGCAGGGCTGTGACCGCAATCCCTTCAGCCTTCTGTTTTATCCTGCCCATCAGTCCGTTCCTTTTTTCGTGATGCCAAACATACCCCTGGCATTTTCACGGGTTTCATCTTCCGGAGCCGCCGGTGCAGGCTGTACCCGGCGTGGTGCCACGGTCCGCTCGTCAGGACGGTGATTTTCAAGCCGTTTCATCTCAGCGGGAAACACCGCCTGCATGAGCGTAACCATCTCGTCAAAAGTGGTGTGTTCAGTGAGGAACTCAGCCAGCATGTTCGGCAGCCGCGGATCCTGTTTGCGCAGCGCAAAGCCGGCCAGCAGTGCTGCACGCCAGACTTTCCCGCGCTCACCCTGTGGCAGCCTGTCTGTTTCTTCACACACGTAGCGCTCGGCTGCGTTGCTCTCAGGATTGAGGTAGAACAGGATCTTGCGTCGTGGGTCGGCTTTTTCCATTTTTAACCAATCTCATGCATACCATTTACCAGGTCAAACTGCGTATTGTCGCTGATATAAAAGCGCTCCCCGCGTACACCACACTGTTTTCTGACCGCGTCAGCGATGAGCTCTGCACCGCCACCGATAACCATAACATGAGAATAGCCACTGAAGCTGCTGACAGCATCGGTCACGCGATTAATCAGGCGGTTCTGCGAGTCCTGAAGCGCGGCAGTGACCAGCTCAAGACGTGACGTATCATTCACGCGCCGGCGGAGGAAGTCGCTGTCATTCCGGTGGATGATGATCTCATCCGCGAGATAACTGCTGCTGCGGGTACCGGCAACTGCCAGCGCGGCCTGCACCTCACGGGTCATCAGGGACACGCCCAGCTGGGGATTGCCGTAAATACGTGAAATACCGCGCATGCGGGCCATAACGTGTGAGATATCAAGCGTGGTGCCCCCCAGATCGATAATCAGCAGGGAATCCAGCTCATCCATATCCCGTACAATCCGGTAGCCGGCCGGGATGGACTCCGGCATCACCTGCACACTCCGGACAGTGAAGGTGCGGCCCCCGTTCAGCGTCAGCGGGCGCATCAGGCTCGCTTCCTTGCGACGGATATTTTCGGCTGAGGGCTGGTTGTCACGGTCATAAAATTCTGCCAGCGGAAGGGTCACCACGATATCCACGTCACAGGGCTCCACGCCGGTCTGCAGCAGCGCATGGTGTACCGCCACAACATTCACGTCGCTGTATTGCCAGCCCACGCTTGTGGTGATGATGGCATCCGGGCTGATCGGATCGAAGCTGTAGTGCTCCCCGTTCAGGGCGTAGTTATACACGGTGTTACTGCCGAAGGCGACCGACCATTCGCGCTTGAAGCTGTTCGGACTGATCGCCGTGCGCACCTCGCCTTCGTCTTCGTCTTCCCACAGAACCTTGATGTTGGTCGAGCCGTCGTCCACATAGAATTTCATGCCGTTTCTCCGGATAACTTTAAGTGATAAATAAGAGATAAATAAGAGAATAATAAGGATTCTATTGCAATATCCGGGCACATTACAAGAACTATAAGAGACAAATAAGAGATAAATAATAGCAAATCAAGAGAAGAGCATAAAGAAGTATCAGGTTCTTGCCGGAGCGGCGTGATGACCACATGCTGACGCGACTCCCGGTCTTTTTTCTGTATACCTGCCAGGCAGTTGCCTTTTTCGCTGCCCTTTATCCTTGCTTCTTCCGGAAATCTGTAAATATACTGTTTATACATACAGTAAACTAACAACAAGGGGTGGAGTTATAAACCTCATGATGCTGACCCCGACCGAAAGCGCGCAGGCTCTGGCTCTGCCGCTGTTTCTGGAGATGGTGCCGTGTGGTTTTCCGCCTCCCGCCCAGGACTATGTGGAAAAGGAGCTGGATCTCAATGAGTACTGCATCAGACACCGCAGCGCGACCTACTATCTGCGCGCCCACGGCGACAGCATGCGGGACGGTTTCCTCTTTAACGGGGACCTGCTGGTTGTCGACAGCGCCATGAAGCCGGAGCACGGCGATATCGTCGTGGCCGGTATGGGGGCCGAATTCACGGTAAAGCGGCTGCAGACACGGCCGAAACTGTGTCTGCAGCCCATGAACCCGGCTTTTCCGCCCATTTATCCCGATCCGGATGAGCTCCAGATTTTCGGCGTGGTCACCCACATCATCCACCGCACCCGCGAGGTGATAAAATTTTTGGACTAGCTGACGTGAACAGTTTCTATGCCTCCTGCGAGAAGGTCTTTCGCCCCGACCTGAAGGGCTGGCCGGTGGTGGTGCTGTCGAACAATGACGGATGCTGCATCGCCCGTTCCCCGGAGGCAAAACGGCTGGGCATAAAAAAGGGCGATCCGTGGTTTAAAATCCGCGAACAAACCTTCGCAGAGAAAATACACGTATTTTCAAGTAACTATGAGCTTTACGCGAGTATGAGTAACCGGGTCATGTCCTGCCTCGAGGAGATGGCGCCACGCGTTGAGCAGTACTCCATCGACGAGATGTTTCTCGATCTGCGGGGGCTGGAAACGGCCATCAGCTATGAAACGTTCGGGGCGCAGCTGCGCGCGCACGTTCAGACCTGCACCCGGCGCACCATCGGCGTCGGGATGGGACCGACCAAAACGCTGGCCAAATCCGCGCAGTGGGCCTCCAAGGAATGGCCCGCTTTCCGGGGCGTCCTTGCGCTGACACCAGGCAATCCCGCCCGGACGGAAAAACTGCTCTCCCTGCAGCCTGTCCAGGAGCTCTGGGGCGTCGGCAGCCGTATCGCGCGCACCCTGAACACAATGGGGATCACCACGGCCCTGCAGCTGGCCCGCACAAACCCGGCCTTCATCCGGAAGAATTTCAGTGTGGTGCTCGAGCGCACCGTGCGTGAGCTCAACGGCGAATCCTGTATTCCGCTTGAGGAAGCGCCGCCGGCGAAGCAGCAGATTGTCTGCTCCCGCGTTTTCGGGGAGAGAATTGTCACCCTCGAAGACATGCGGCAGGCAGTCTGCCAGTATGCAGAGCGCGCAGCCGAGAAACTGCGCGGTGAGCGCCAGTACTGCCGGCACATCTCTGTTTTCATCAAGACCTCGCCCTATTCCGCTTCAGAGCCCTATTACGGTAACGTGGCGGTTGAAAAGCTTCTCACCGCTACTCAGGACACCCGCGATATCATTGCGGCCGCCATGCGCGGGCTGGAGCCTATCTGGCGCGGTGGCCACCGGTATGCCAAAGCCGGCATCATGCTGAATGACTTTACCGCCACCGGCTTGGCCCAGCTGAACCTGTTTGATGAGCAGCCGCCCCGCCCGCACAGCCAGGAACTGATGAACGTCCTGGACGGCATAAATCAGTCCGGCCTCGGTCAGGTCTGGTTTGCCGGCCGTGGCATCGCCCCCCAGTGGAAAATGAAACGAGAAATGCTCAGTCCTGCCTACACCACACGCTTGAAAGAGATCCCCCTGGCCCGGATTGGATAAGCCAGGTGGTTCTGGCACCCTGCTCACACAAGCACGGCAGGACGCCGTGCGAAGCTCCGGTCTGATTAACCGCACAGGTCACAACCGGTAACCTGGTGCAGCCGGACAGGCCTTTCAGTCCGGGTGTGACGGGTTGGGCAAGCCCGGAGGATTCCGGGCGCGGCAGTCGCTTTTAAGCAGGCTAAGAACTTTAGGTATTTCCCACTCAGTGTTAAGTCCTAATGTCATCAGGTATATCGCTCTTTTACTTCTTTAGCTGTTTCCCATACAGCTTTCTCACCTGGTTTACTCTGAACCAAAATCCTGTTCAGTTCAGAAAAAAATTCCTGCTTTATTCATATTAAACTGAACGGAAGTCGTGCTGATGAAAAAACACGACTCACCGAAGAGCAAATTCCCTTCACCCCCAGCAGGCTGAACTGTGCAACCGGGTGTCGCATGTCTCCCGTAAGCAGGAGATTTTGCACGCTATATTCTCTTATTTACGCAAGAAATAAGAAGGTACTTTTCCTGCAGAGCTGAAGCACATACGTCAGCTGTAAGACGAAAGTCTGCGGTTGGAAAACTGGTGGCCGAGCTGAGCCTCAGCCTGGGTATGTTTCATGACGCACAGTAAAAAAGAGTGCATGATGGCACGACTGCGTGAATAATGAATCCCCGTGCTGCTGGCACATTATGAGTCCGGAAAGCGACAGCTATGTTTTGCGTTGCATGTCAGCCGCAGCTTGTTCCGTACTATTCTACGACGCCGATGGTGAGAAGCTTAGCCTGAGTATCCGCTAATATTGAAAGCTAAACTGAAAATAGGAACAACTAGGACCAACTAGGCAGGCTTTATTTTGGGTTTGAAGGGTTTGGCAAGCCCGGAAAATCCGGGCTCGGTTTGGGAAAGACATCATGAAATAGTGGCGATTTCAGAGTGAAATCATGAAGAAAAAACATTTTAAATCAGGCAATTAACTACGTAATTTCACTGGCGAAGAATCACCTTTACGCATCATTAGAAAGATGTTTTTGAAGAGCTTTCGCTACAGCTTCATCGATCTCGTCCTGCAGTTCTTTCGATAATCGATTGAATTCGTAAACAAACATGCGCCCTTTATTACGCTTTCTGGCAAATCGGTCTTTGTCCGGGAAAGACCACAGGTTCGTTACAACTGCTTTGTCTTTGCCTTTAAGAGAAGCCATAGCTGCGGTTTCACGGGTCAGGATCTTGATAATCCTGTTTTTAACTTCGTCTTCAGCAAGCGAGGCATCAGCTAGGATGATATTAATTTCCGGTGCAGTTGTTTCGAGCAAGGCCTCAATAGAAAGGTCTTTAGCCTTGAGCATTTCTTCCAGCGCACCTAACGCCTTGTAATCTGTAAATCCTAGTTCCGACTGAACCGGGAATATCGAAACTAACAGGGCTGATACAGATGCAGCCTGAATAGCGCGCGTAACTTTTGCTTCCGACAATCCTTCCAACCTGGCAATATCTTTCTGGCTCATGCCCGTGTTTTTGAGCGTTAAAAGACGTAACCCGATCTCACGGATATTGTGCTCTTTGGCAGTCTGGATATCTCTAGCCAGTTTCCGCGCTTCATCGGTAGATATAGGCGACTTCGTCACCATGATATTTAACGCGGTATGGCAAAGGATAGCGGATGCTCGCCGTCTGGAACCATCGATTATCTCAATGCCTTCTTCACGCTTAATACCAATACACGGGAAGAACTGCTGCAATCGAAGAGTGGATGTAATGTCCTTCAGGGATTCAGGTGTCAGACTAGATTGATCGCGGCCATTCGTCTCCTGCAATACGTATGTCTTGCCTTCTACTTCATTTGCAGGAATGGTTTGCAAAGTGAAGACGGCTTTCCGTCCAGTAGAAAGGGTAAAAATTTGCTCAAGCGCACTGTCTGATAAGTTATTAGTCATTGCAGACGGGTTAAAGGTCCGACCAATGGTTGCTCTTTTCGTGCTCATAAGTCCCTCAATTTGCTCGAATAAATTCAATACGATCAAATACAGCTTTTGCAAAATCTTCTGCTGCCAATCTGGCATTTCTCAGAGCTTCGTTGCTGCCAATATAAGTCGATGGATTAGCAGATATGACAGTATCAAAAGACTCTCCACATCTTTCGAAACCGTCCAAGCGGGGCAGGGCGACATCCAGCATGTCACCCCCAAAAATTTCTTTAGCAAGGCTATGGCACAATTTATGGTCTGGTTTATTAGAAAGCTTGGACATGAAGCCAATGTTGCCAACAAGGTGACATGGATAACCTGATTCAGTGATGATATCCACCAGTTCAGGTAGACGGGTCAAATACTTCAGTGTCGAGTGAAAATCTACCTGTGCAGGTGGCACCGGAGTCAGAAGTAAATCCGCTGCGGCAATTGCATTTTTCAAAAAGGCATCAAGATGGGGTCCACTATCGATGAAAATGAAATCGTAATCGTTCTTGAGCTTCGCTATTAGATTTTCTTTCAGGACAGCATGTTCGTTCTGAGTAGGTAGATGTTGGGCACATAGTTCTGTCCATGCTGATGCTATAAACGCATCGTCGATGGAAGCAGGGAGAACATCCACACCCGGGACAATAGAAGATACGATAAACTCATCAAGTAGTTCTTCTCGCGTAACATTCTGCAGCATTGCCTGCGCTGCGGTAGTTTCGACTATGCCAACAGCCTGTGTATGGTTTAAAAACATCGTTGCAGATGACTGGGGATCCAAATCAATAACTAGAATCCGCAGATCTTCAAAGAGCAAATGAGGATGCGTACGTAGGGCATGTGCCAGAGAAACGGTAGATACAGTTTTTGAAACCCCACCTTTTAAATTTCCTACAAAAACGGTAAAGGCTTCCTGATGCCTGTCCCTGTATTTCGGGACTCCGCGGTGATGATAAATATCGATAATGTTCTGAATGGACATTGCATATTTGGAGGATGTCCCGGCTGGTCGTTTATCAAAGACATAGCCTTTTTCTTCCATTTCATTTACTGCGTAATCCACGTTTGCTCTGGTGAGCTTTGGCAGTTTAGCCAATGCTGCTTTCGCATATACTTGATAGTAAACATTTTCTTGCAATTCTTCTTTCTGAGCCCGAATCTGTTCTGTCAGACCAATGAGCATTTTTTCAGAACGTTGCGCTACTTTAAGTAACTGTGATGAGTTGTTCATCAAAAGTTCCCTTTATGCAGGATTAATGAATTTAATCAAGAATGCTACACACAAGAAACAAAGTAAACATATAACCCAAAATTTTAGCGTAAAGATCAGATGTTTGTTCTCATTGGGATTGGTGAGCGAGGTTTTCAGATTGGCTCGATCAAGCATTCAGGATTAAAAGAAAAAAGCGGCCTAGAAGATTGACCTGAAACCGGTCAAACAGAACGTAGTTATATAAGGTAAGGCTATTGGTGATCGAGTTCCTGAATTAGTTGCAGTGTGAAATAGTTAGCACGGCTAATTGTGCGCAGATAATCTGAGGCTGAGCATAGTTTGATCAAAAAGCAGATCCTCTGTTTTTCCATTGGATAAGACCACAGAAGACCAAAAAAATACTGTCACTCTATGGCGTTATCCACTTATCCACCGAGTAGATCCAAACAATAATGATCCTAAGTAGATCCACTATAAGATCCAAATAGATCCCCGATCGCTGAGAGCCGCGCCAGTACTGGGCTGGGAGGGGATTGTCATAAGCTATAAAGAGAAGAAGATAAGCTATGACAAGCACCATATAAACTACAAGGAGATAACTCTATGCTGTAGACAGTAAACAATATAAGCTATAGTCAGATAGCAGCGGTAAGCGGCTGTATAACTTGTGTCTAAAAACCACTCTATTTTTCATTGAGCTACGATGTGTTTTATTACATCAGAAAGATTTCGTTGCTCAACGATCCACAGATCTGGAGCTCGTCTTGGAAAACGAAAATAAAGATCTTAAAACCCTATTTGAAGAG